>JAAHGE010000191.1 GCA_010672635.1 Desertifilum sp. SIO1I2
AAGACTTCGCTGAATGGCGCTTTTACTGAGAGAAATTTAAGTAAAAATACAACTATTTCTATCCGTTAAATTACCGAACTTAGCCGGGAATAATTGGCAAATCTTTGGTTTTTCTCCAGAGAAAGTTTCTGCTTGAATGCGAAATATTACGGGCTTCACTTCTTCCTAACCCGCTGCATTGAGGGAGTTTACTGTTAAAAATTTAAAATGTCAATCTAGCTTCTGTAGCTTTTTAGGGTTCAAAAGTAACTTTATATACTTAAGTTTTATGAACTGCGCGATGCATTTGGGGACTGAGAAGGGCGATCGCGAGTCCTGCGCTAAAATAAAAGCCTCCAAACGCGGCGTTGGAGGCTTACTTTGCTTTAAGTTTTTGGTATCTCCAGTATGGGTAGTGGAGTTGGCGCTGGTGTGGCGCAGATGTGTCGATGACTTGACTGAACGAGAGATTTTGTAAAGTTTTTGTCAAGCTTTGCTGACTTAATTAAATAATCAATAAAGTGTAGTGCAAACAACCCTTACTCTCGATCGTCGGTCGATACACTCTAGACTAGTAACGATTTTGCCAACTGTCCCCAGGCCAATTTATGATTCCACCGATTCTAAAAGAGAATGCGGTTAGCCCCTTTTGTTATTGGTCTAATGGCATTCAACAGGGAATGCGCTACGAGGGCGAATTGTATGCCCTGATGGATGGCTTTGACTTTTCCGAGCGATCGCAAGCCTATCACAAAGCCTGTCGCCTGTGCGATCGCGGTCTCAAAGTGTGCTTAACGCGCTCGGAATCGTATTATCGGCTCTGGATTAATCTTAAAAGCCTTGCGGCTCAACCGCAGCCACCTGCGGCTCAACGGGAGTTACTCACCCTCTAGCTTACTGCCAGTAATTGTTGATAGAAATGGATGCCCACTAAGCGATCGATCTGCTTTTTTACCTCTTCTGGGAGAATATGCTCCATCGCCCACCGACAGGCTTTGGCATCAAGCCAAACTAACCGCTCAAATGTCAGAAGCGCGATCGCAGCCACCTCATCCAAAGTAAACTTAGTGCATAGATAAGCAATTAAATCGCGAGCAATCCCAACATTACGGATCGCGAATGCCCAACAAAGCTTACTGACAGATTCTTCCAATTCGCGGATACTCATCTCCAATCCCCCTAAGTGTTGCGGATCACTATACGCTAAAATCTGCCTTCAGAGGGATGTTAATTTTACTGAATTTCCGTAAATTCAGCCCACAAAAAAACCCGGTTGTTAAACCGGGAGAGCCATCCGCTCAATTGCCAAAAAATCCAAATGTTATCGCTTGGGGAGAAGCGGAGCCGCAGCCACCTCTTGGGCCCCCAGTTGAGCCACAGCAGGCGACGGGGTAAGCGTCGGCACAGAATCTCGCAAGCGAGCCGTTAGCTGAACCGTTGTCGCGTCGTAAACCTGCGTCACCAGCTTGGGATAGAAACCAATGCCAATAATCGGGATCAACAGACACGCAATAATAAACACTTCGCGAGGTTCCGCATCAATCAGCGCCTCATGCTCTACGAGTTCCTTGTTCTCAGGGCCGTAGCAAATTTCCCGCAGCATGGAGAGCAAATAGATCGGGGTCAAAATCACCCCAACCGCTGCCAGGAACACCACCAGCACCTTAAACACGGGGTTATACGCATCGCTGGTTGCAAACCCTACAAACACCATCAACTCCGCCACAAATCCGCTCATTCCCGGTAGAGCCAGAGACGCCATCGAACAAGTCGTCCACATGGCAAACATCTTCCGCATCTTCAGACCCACACCCCCCATCTCATCGAGCATCAAGGTATGCGTCCGGTCATAGGTAGCCCCCACCAGGAAGAACAAACTCGCCCCAATTAAGCCGTGGGAAATCATTTGCAGCACCGCGCCGCTCAAACCCAAGTCCGTAAACGAACCCAAGCCAATCAGCACAAATCCCATGTGGGAAATTGAAGAATAGGCAATCTTTCGCTTAAGGTTGCGTTGGGCAAAAGAAGTCAGAGCAGCGTAGATAATATTAACCACCCCCAAAATCACTAAGACGGGGGCAAAAACAGCGTGAGCATCCGGCAGCATACCGGCATTCATCCGCACTAAAGCATAACCGCCCATTTTCAGCAAAATACCCGCCAGCAACATGTGAACGGGGGCTGTTGCTTCCCCGTGAGCATCCGGTAGCCAAGTATGCAGGGGAAAAATTGGCAGCTTCACCGCATAGGCAATTAAAAATGCGGCATACAGGAGCAGTTCTAGCCGAATGGGATAATCTTTAGCTGCGATCGCGCTCATATCAAACGACACCTGATCGCCAAAGAACGCCATCGCTAGCGCCGCCACCAAAATAAACAGCGAACCGCCTGCGGTATACAAAATAAACTTTGTCGCCGCATACAGCCGCTTTTTACCGCCCCAAATGGACAGCAACAGGTAAACCGGAATTAACTCCAGTTCCCACACCAAGAAAAACAGCAACATATCCTGCACGGCGAATACGGCAATTTGCCCGCCGTACATCGCCAGCATCAGAAAATAAAACAGTTTCGGCTTCAGCGTCACCGGCCAAGCCGCCAGCATTGCCAAGGTTGTGATAAACCCCGTCAAAATCACCAACGGCATTGACAGGCCATCCACCCCAACCGACCAATTTAAGTCCAGTTGCGGCACCCAAGCATAGCGTTCTACCATCTGCAAACCGGGTTCGTTTAAGTCATACCCGGTATAGAAGGCATAAACAATCAAAACAAAATCAATCAAACCCACCGTTAAGGCATACCACCGTACCGTTTTACCCTCCTTATCGGGTAAAACCGGCAGCAACAACGAAGCCGCAATGGGAAACAGAATAATTGTGGTTAGCCAAGGAAAATTTGCAATATCCATTGCCAAGAGGTAATTGAGGGTTGACAGTGGACTGTTGGGTCGCTAGCGATCGCCAACAGTCCCTTCTGGCAAGCGAGTCTTAACTAATTCCAGAGAAAATGACCAAACCCAAAACCGCTCCAAAAATAATCAGAGCATAGAATTGAGCGCGTCCTGTCTCCAGGTACTTCAGACCTTCGCCCGTTACCAGGGCAATTAATCCCGTCAGGTTAACCGCGCCATCCACCACTCGGAAGTCTACTTCCATCACTTGTCGAGCAAGGCGACGCAGACCGAGTACAAAGACCCGATGGTAAATGTCGTCAAAGTACCACTTATTGAGCGAGAACTGATAGAGGGGTTCGATCTGTTTGGCGATCGCGCTAGCATCAATTTTTCGACTCAGATACATCAGCGACGCTACCGTAATCCCAATCAAGGCAACCCCCACCGAGGAACCGCCCATAATCAGGAATTCCGACCAGTCAAACTCGCCTGCATGTTCTGCGGCTTCTACCACCGCTTCGCCTGGGGGATAAACGAACGCTTCAAAGTAATTGGCAAACGGCGTTCCCACCAAACCAATCAACACCGACGGCACCGCCAGCAGCATCAACGGAAAGGTCATGGTAATCGGAGACTCGTGAGGCGAATCGCTGTGATGATGGTCGTGACTGTGGGATTCGAGTTCCTTAACATCCATCGCACCCGGTCCAAAGGCGGGTTCTCGGCTATCAACTGCCGATGCTGCCAACAACTCCGCCTGAATCGCTTTATCGGTGCCTCGGAAAGGTCCTTCAAAGGTCGAGAAATACATCCGGAACATGTAAAACGCGGTAATCCCCGCCGTCAGCCAACCCACCGCCCACAGCGCCGGATTTGCCTCAAAGGCACTCGCGAGGATTTCATCTTTTGACCAGAAACCAGCAAACGGCGGAATCCCGCAAATTGCCAGCGTCCCGATCAAAAAGGTCAGGGCAGTAATCGGCATATACTTCCGCAGGCCGCCCATCAAGCGCATATCCTGGGCTAAAGCGGGATTATGACCGACAACCGCTTCCATACCATGAATCACCGAACCGGAACCTAAAAACAGCATCGCCTTGAAATAAGCGTGCGTCATCAGGTGGAATAGACCGGCGCTGTAGGCCCCAATACCCATCGCCATCACCATGTAACCGAGTTGGGAAATGGTGGAATAAGCCAGCCCTTTTTTAATGTCATTTTGGGTAATCGCGATCGATGCCCCTAAAAAGGCCGTAAACGCCCCCGTCCAGGCAATGACGTTCATCACCGCCGGTAGCGGTTCAAAGACGGGATACATCCGGGCAATCAAAAAGACGCCCGCCGCCACCATCGTTGCAGCGTGAATCAGCGCCGAAATGGGGGTGGGGCCTTCCATTGCGTCGGGCAGCCACACATGTAAGGGGAATTGCGCCGACTTCGCCACCGGGCCGAGGAAGACCAGAATTCCGAATAGGGTCGCTAAACCTACGCTGAGATAGCCATCCGCCACCAGCGCTTGCAGGTTTGCGCCAATTTCCTCGAACTCGAAGGTGCCCGTCGCCCAGTAAAGACCCAGGATACCGAGTAGCAGACCAAAGTCACCGACGCGGTTAACCACAAAGGCTTTTTGGCAAGCTTCGGCTGCGGCTTTGCGGTCGTACCAGAAACCCACCAGGAGGTAAGAACACATCCCGACGAGTTCCCAGAAGATGTAAATCTGGACGAGGTTTGGACTGATGACTAGCCCCAACATGGAGGAGCTAAATAAGCTTAGGTAAGCGTAAAAGCGGACATATCCTGGATCGTGGGCCATGTAACCATCGGTGTAAATCATCACCAGGAAGGCTACGGTGGTCACGATCGCTAACATGACAGCCGTGAGATGATCGATGGTGTATCCCATCTTGAGGTGAAAATCACCCGCTGCTGCCCATTCTAAGGTTTGAGTAAACGGTGCGTGACCCTGAATTTGACTCCAAAGCAGCGCAAACGACAGCACCATTGCTGCACCCAGCAGCGAGACAATGGCTACGGCGTTGATTTGCCGTAGCTGATTAGTCATTTTGTTTAACGAGATTAGACCTATGCCGACCAGCATGGCCCCTAATAAAGGCAGGACTGGTATCAACCAGGCATATTGATAGAGAAATTCCATCACTAACGCCTACTTTAGATTTCTTCACTATTTTGGCAAAACCGCTACTCATTTTGACACACAGGCTGCCGGCTTGGCGTAAAGTTCGCGTTAAAATCCCCCGACTGACAGGCCAAAGCCGGGGGATTTTGTCAAGGGGATGTTCGCACGCAGACTGCGTAGGCGCTGGCAAAATGAAGACGGGAAACAGCGGTTATCCGTCCGTAGCCTGGAGAGTAGGGTTTTACTAGGTAGCGATCGCGCCTCACGAGCGATGAATAAACGAGGATGCAAAAATTTTTTTCTTATGTAAGGAAAACCGCAGACTCTTTGGCTGGCAAGTAAGCAGATTCGGGTTTGGCGCTGTAGGTTAGAGCGATCGCTTCAAGCTGACGGCGCAAATCGTCGCTACTGTGAAAGCCTTCTAAGCGGTGCCGGATTTGACCGCGATCGAGCAAAATCAGGGTGGGTAAGGTGGTTAATCGGTAAGTATTGGCGAGTTTTAAGCTTTCGTCGGCATTGATCCCGACAATTTTAATTAAATCTCCCCATTCCTCTTGAAAGCGCTTCAAAGCGGGGGGAATTAACCGACACACTCCGCACCAAGGGGCCCAAAAGTAAACTAAAACGGGGGTGGAAGCTTCTAAAACTTCTTTGGGAAACGAACGTTCGCTGATTGACAGTATCATGCTCCCTCAGTTTTTTTTATGTGCATTTTTATGGATTTGGGATCATGCTACATCTATTTGGGATCGTTTGAGTCACTGAATTTCACCGAAAATGACGATCTTCTGAGAATTTATTCCTTTTACCAGGGAACTCGACTGGTTGCGACCATCAGCGTCGGGTGAAGCCACCACAAAAGCATCACAAAAACAACTACCCCTAGATAGGCCGGACGCAAAAATTCGTCAATTTTTAAGGTTTGTCGTCTCTCCCAAACAGCTTGAAACGGGACAATCGAAGTCCTCGCTTTCACCGCCTCAAAAGCTTCGCCGTACCGCATTTTCCAGCGGCGATCGCCATGCCAAACGCCGAATACATGATGTAGTATCAACCCCAAAGAGGTGACAACCATAAACGTCGTCCCCAGCCACAGGGTATGAGCAATACACCAAATAATCTGTCCCACCATTTGCGGGTGTCGAGTAATCCGAATAATCCCCGTTTCGTAGAGGTGAACTTCCGGTTTAGCGATCGCCGCAATCTCCAATAAATTAAACGTCGCCGGATACAGAAAAATAAACGAAATGGCCGACAATCCCCAAACCAGCGCCCTCACCCCAGGCACATCCTGCACCTGCCAGAGTTGAACCCCATCGTAGCGGTGATTGAAAAAATACACGATCAGCACCACCGCTAGCGGTAAACTCACGAGCGCAAACAAAACGCGATACAGGCGAGCGCCCAACAGCTTTTCGCCGCGCGGACGCAGGGCAGCCAAACCGCTGTGAGCCACCGCAAAACTTGCCAACAAACCCAACATCATCCAGTGGGAATTGACCATAGACCCAGAAACATCAGCCATAGCAATCTCTTTTCGCCCTCAGAAAACCAAGTCTATCTCGAATTGTCGCAAATCTAAGAGGTATAGCCCGCCGCGATCCTGGTGAAACGCACTGGCAATTAAACCCGAAGTTTGATAGGGAACAAGTGCCTGCAACCCCGTAAAGTCCTCCAAATCAAGCTGCCCCACCACTGCTCCTTCCCCATCCAACAAGACAATCCACCCGCTGCGATGACCGACAGCATACCCCCAAGACGTAACCGCCACACACACCGGAGGTGCTAAATCTAGAACAATGCGACGCAGACGAAACGGCTTTAAATCGAGCAAGATCAGTTCCGTCGTATTGGCAAGCGTGGGATGGGGCGTAGTTGCCAGCAATTGATAGGGACTGCTGCCCAAAATCGCCCGTTCCATCGAAACCGGCAAACGCCAAACCCCGATTGAAGTCTGGCGGCGGGTCAAAATTTGAATCAGCGTTTCCGTTGGCGAAACCGCCGCGATCGCAGCGACATGACGCGCATCAAGCGCCAATAACTGCCGGGGTTCTAGCGACAAATTCAAGCCCGTCTGCCGCCGACTAGACCCCGTTAAAGACAAAATTTGGAACTCGCTTCCTTGAAGCGGGGGCCCCTGCGTTGCTGTCGCGATCCAACGCCCTTGGGGTTCAACCGTCGCAATCCGAGGGCTAGCAAACTGGGCGACTCGCTGCGGTGTCGTCTCTAGCCCCCATAACTTCAAATCATAAATCTCTTGTTCCGTCACTGCCAAACAGCCCCGCTGATAGGGCAACAACGCCTGAATGGGAGCTTTGAAATTGAAGCTTTGACGCGACACATAACTGGTGAGCGTAGTTTGAGTCGCCCAAATCAGTTGCTTGTCTACAATCGCTATCCCGACAATGGGCGATCGCACCGTCCCCAACTGACGCACCCCCTCCGCCTTGCCCTCAGTCCGCAGCCGACCTTGAATCGGAGAAAAGCCCACCTTCTCGATCTGCTTGCGCGGCGCTTGTCCCTCCAGCCAACGGGCCTGTGCCTCTAACAAAGCCGCCAACATCTCGCTAGCGCTATGAAAGCGACGACCCGGTAACTTTTGCAGCGCCTTGAGAATGCACCCGTGAAACTCCGGCGGAACCTGCGCCGGAATTTTCACCGGTTGATTGAGATGCGCTGACATCAACTCCCCAGGCGGCCCAGAAAACGGGCGATAACCAGCCAGCAACTCAAATAACATCACCCCCACCGCATAAAGGTCAGACGCTGGAGAATACTGACCGTAAAAGCGTTCGGGAGCCATATACGCTGGAGAACCCGTATTCCCGGTTTCCTCAGCCAACTCCTGAGACAGGCGCGCAATCCCAAAATCGGAAATGCGGGCTAACCATCCCCCGGGTTTAGCCGTTAACAAAATATTTTCGGGTTTGATATCGCAGTGAACGATCCCCCGACTGTGAGCGTGTTCTAAGCCCACTAGAATATCAAGCGCTAATTTTAAGCCAGACTCAACCCAGGGCGCGGCTTGCATTTCCATCAGTTGACGCAATGTTCCGCCCTCGCAATAGTCCATCACCAAATAGCGACCCGTGCGCGTATGTTCGAGGGAATGACAGGA
>JAAHGE010000192.1 GCA_010672635.1 Desertifilum sp. SIO1I2
CGTGGATGCTAGAAGGGTTTGGGAAGTTGTCACGACAAGCCTTCCCAAACCCTTCTAGCATCCACGCGATCGTAATCGCGAACTAGCTTGTCTCGCATTCCTGCCCTATTTCTCCAAGGAATATCAGGATGGAGATCGCGCAATTCCTGCGATCAACGTTTCACAGCCTCACCTAAAACCGTCAATTCATACAACATCGTAGAGTTGCTGATTCATTAACAAATCCTGGGTCTGAAACCCCGTAGCGAGCGTATCCAGCCAAGACGCGCGTTCACAGTTGGCTGACCACCCAGTTAAAGGTTTCAATCACTCGTGCCAAAGCTAGCTCATCTTGGACGGTAGAGAGTTGAAAACTGGGTAAGCGTCGTTCGCTAGCATCTGCTGGCAGCGATAAACCTATATCGCTCAAGCGGTTTCTTAACTCTAACCAGCGCTCCTCGGTTGAAAACGGAGCTAGGGCAGCATAGTTGCTAGAGTTAATTTGCAAGCCGCCATGAATGCCAACGCTGAATAACTCTTGCGGGGCGCTGGTTTTGGGATAGATGGAGACGGCAAAGCCGCCGTAATTATCGCCCATTCCCCATTGCAATTCCAACAGGGGCTGTTTGGTTTGCACCCAGTCGTAAATCTTGCGGACGGTTTGTGCTTCTTCAAAACTTTGACGGACTTCGTATTCTTGGAAAAACGATACCTTATCCCATCGCCGCCGTTCGGGGGTGGTGTTGCCTTTGCGCTGTTGAGCTTCTGCTGTTTTCCCAATTAGCCGAGGAACAAGCGTTCTCAATCCTTCTTGGCTGACGTATTGCTTAATCTCAACCCCTAAAACCTCTACCGGGTCCATTTTGGCATTCAGAAATTCAATGACCCGTCGCATCTCATCGCCGAGTTCGTCTGAAACAAAGATGATGCGAATTTTTCCGGCTTGTAGATTGGTTTTGACCTTTTGCCAAAACTTTTCTTCATCTGCATCGCTTCCCAGGAAGCTTTCAAACACTTGTTCGGGATCGCGACCGAGATCCTGACAGTTGGCTTCAAATTGCGCCAGAATCGATTCAACCGGCCAGTAAACGAGGAGATTGGCCGCATAGTCAAACATTTGCCCAATGGCAGCGCGACGACTGGGGGTATCGTGGCTGCCTTTAACGTTGACTAAGGTCGGCGTAGCATCTCGATCGAGAAATAAGCGATCGAGCGACCAATCTCCGGTCAGGTTATCGTCTGCGGAGGCTGTGACTTCTCGCGAGATTGCTAACCACGGACTCTCAGCGGTGCTATTGGTTTGGTCGCCTGCGAGGAGATTGGGATATTTTTCCAGCAGTTCTTGCAGCCTTTCTTCAGATTCGTAGGCTTGCTCGGTCATTTCAACTAACTGGTCGTCATCCTGAATGAGGTAAATGCCTCCACCCATAAAAATCTCCCTGTTTGCTTGCTGCTCAGACCACCTGAAGTTGCCTTCAAGCTTTGTTCTTTGGGCAAAGAACTTGCCGAGTTGCCACGACTTACACAACTCGCTAGATGGATAGGGTTCCTTTGAAGACTTGCACGGCGGGGCCGCTCATGTAGACTCGTCCGTTCGTTGCCCATTCAATCTCCAGACAACCGCCTGGGAGTTCGACTGTGGTACGGCGATCGCACTGACTATTTAATACCCCAGCAACAACAGACGCGCAAGCACCTGTCCCACAAGCCAGCGTAGCACCCGCGCCCCGTTCCCACACCCGCATTTTTACGTAGTCCTTACGGAGGACTTGAATAAATTCGGTGTTTGTGCGTTGGGGAAAAACGGAATGATGTTCAAACTGCGGGCCAAGGGTTTCCAGGGGGATGGCGGCTACATCCTCAACAAAGGTAATACAATGCGGGTTGCCCATGCTGACACAGGTGACGTTCCAGGTTTGTCCGGCCACTTCGAGGGGGATGGCGATCGCTTTTTCTTCAGCCGGGACTAAGGTAGTGGGAATTTGGGCGGCGACCAGTTGCGGTTCTCCCATATCAACCTGCACTTGTCCCTCGGCGATCAGGCGAGGAACCATCACGCCGCCTAGGGTATGAATGCGATATTCTGTCCGCCCGCTGGCTTCTAACTCGGCGATAAAATGGGCCAGACAGCGAATGCCATTGCCACACATTTCCGGTTCTGAACCATCAGAATTAAAGATTCGCATACTGTAGTCGGTGCCATTTTCCCCCGGAAGGGCGAAAATGACGCCATCGGCACCAATGCCAAAATGGCGATCGCACCACTGAATTGCTTGTTCTGGGGTGAGTAACGGTTGTGAGTTGTCTCGGTTATCAATCAGGATAAAATCGTTTCCCAAACCTTGATATTTCGTAAATTCTAAGTTCATCCGTTTCAACTCCGAGCTTGTTGTTAGACTTCTGTACGGGTGAGTTTCACCCACTTTGTACATCCCGTGGACTATTCACTGATTATGTCTGAATTTGAGACTACTCTACCGAGTACCCGACAAGTCCAAACCCTGATCGTCGAAAAGACTGAAGTTGAACTCAAACTGGTTACAGACGATCTGCTGGTCGGTAAGATTCGTTGGCAAGATGACTACTGTATCTGTTTGCACGATCATTACGATCAGCCTACGATTGTTTGGCGACAAGCCATTGTTTACCTCAAGCCCAAACCTTAAAAAGGAAGTTGGGGGGCGACAAGCTATGGCAAAGTGCTGTAGCTTGCTTGGGCGTAGCGGTGTCAAAAACCAGTCAGGTTAGTGCCGTTCAGCTTGTCCTCCGCATTATGGCTACAGCTAGACCCAGATTTAACCCAACCGCGCCTCCCTAAAAAACTAGGTTTTAGGGCGATCGCGATCCCCTCCCGATCCCTTTCTATTTTTTGCCGTCTTCTGTGAGAATAATCCTGCCATCGAAGTTATTCTCAATGGTTGAGGGCATGGCGAGGGGAAGCAATACCTCCGTTGCAGCCAGAATTTGCCGAACTTTGTGGATATTTTGATAGTTGCCGCATAACAGCACTAAATCCCCGGCTTGCAAATCGGCACCGCCGCCGGGAAAGCGGATAAATTTCCCGTCGCGGCGAATTGCTTGAATTTCAATCCCATAATCGCGCCGGATGTGGAGTTGCCACAATTGTTGACCGACCACATGACTGTTCGGTGGAATCTTAATCCATTGACAAGATTGACTGGCGGGGGGAACCGTCGCTTCGCCCTTGGTCAGTTGTTCAAAGGCAACCAGTTCTTCCGATTCTCCCACAACCAAAAGGCGATCGCCCTCTTCAATGGAAGTTTGAGGTTCCGGATAATCCAGTTCTAGCCCGCCCGCGCGTCGAATCGCCATGAGACTCACGCCCGTCAAGCGGCGAAAGTCAGTTTCTTCTAGGGTTAATCCAATTAACGGCGAGTGTTGAGGAATTGGATACCAGCGGCTATTCATCTCCTGCGTTGCCCGTCGCAAGTCGCGCGAAACTTGTTCTGCTGAGGTTTCTGGGCGCAAGTCTAGATAATGGCGGTTGCGAATTTGCTGGACTTGTCGTTGCAGAACAGGTAGGGGAAAGCCCATCCCCGTGAGCAAATGGGTAGCCAATTCTAGGCTAGCTTCAAATTTAGGTTGAACCACCTCTCTCGCGCCCAATTGATAGAGCAATTCGATGTCGCGATCTTGCGAGGCCAGCGCCACAATATCGAGGTCTGGAGAGAGTTCTAGGGCGCGTTTGAGACACAGGCGGGTACTCATGGAATCGGGAAGGGCGATCGCCAACCCGCGACAGTGACTCACCCCGGCTTTTTCCAGGACGTGCAAGCTAGCCGCATTCCCGTATACGTAGGGTAAACCCGCATCTGCTGCCGCCCGGATCGCCCCTTCCGATTGATCGATCGCGACTACGGAATAATGATGAGATTGCAGCAGTTGAATCAGGTTGCGCCCCATTTGTCCGTAACCGCAAACCACCACATGATTATTTAAAGAACCTTCAATGCTGACTTCTTTGGGCAGTTCTGGTGGGTTCAGCATATTCCAGCCTGCGGTATTTTCTGCCCAATTCAGGAGTTGGGGAACCCAGCGCAGCAGGAAAGGGGTGACAATCAGGGTGAGGGCTGTGGTGCCGACAATCAATAGATAGACGCGCCGAGAGACTAACCCTAAAGTTTGTCCGGCGGAGGCAAGGACGAAGGAAAATTCCCCAATCTGGGCCAGTCCTGCCCCAACGATGAAAGCGGTTTTTAACGGATAGCCAAAGGTGCGGACGATGGGGGTGACGATCGCGAATTTGCCCACCAAGACTAAAACGACTAACCCCAAGATCAGTTCTAGATTGTCCCACAAAAATAAGGGGTCAATTAACATGCCGACGGCGGCAAAAAACAGAGCAGCAAAGATATCGCGCAGGGGTTCGACGTAGGTGAGGGTTTGATCGGCATACTCAACTTCGGAAATCGTTAACCCGGCTACAAATGCGCCCATTTCAATAGAGAGGCCTAGATGCTCTGTGAGCAGGGCAATTCCCAGGCAAATGGTCACTACCCCTAGCAAGAAGAGTTCGCGGCTTTCCGTGCGGGCTAGCAGCCGCAAAACGGGCGGAATCACCCAGATCCCTAGGGCGATCGCGCCGATGGCAAATAATAGCAGTTGCAGCAGGGCAAATCCCACGGCTGAGGCGATCGCTTCCGGTTCGCGATCGAGGGCGGGCAAAACGGCCAGCATCAGGCCCAAGGCTAGGTCTTGAACGACTAAAATCCCCAGCATGACTTGACCGTGAGGGGTTTCGGTTTCGTTGCTCTCCATTAAGCATTTGAGGACAACGGCGGTGGAGGAGAGGGATAAAATTCCCCCTAAAAAGATGCCTTGGGGTGCGGAGTTGACCCAACCGATGGCGAGGGCGATCGCAGTGGTTCCCAGAATGGTGAGGGTAATTTGGGCCGCACCTCCTCCGAGGGCGATCCATTGGACTTTTTTGAGCTTGGCGAAGGAAAACTCAACGCCTAATGCGAATAGCAGAAAGGCAACGCCAAATTGGGCTAGGGTTTCGACTTGAATGAGTTCTTTGATCAGTCCCAGGCCCGCCGGCCCGACAATTGTACCGCCCAGCAGATAGCCTAAAATCGCGGGTTGACGTAGCAGGGACGCAAATACGCCGCCCATCGCTGCTGCGGCAAGTACCGAAACTAAATCAACAATTAACCGAAAGTCTTCTTGCACAGATTTTTGTAAAATTATGTTTCTTATTCTCAGAATATACAGTTTTCCTAAAATTGTTGAAGCCGCTTCCTCCAAGGATTTGCCGGTTACTTGGGTTCGCCGACTGTAAAGGCTACTATAGTGGTCGAGCGTTGATGCTCCTCGTTGTTATGGAAAGATTTTCAACCCTGTCATGGTAGAGTCGCTGCAAGGATCTCAGGTCACTTTTGGGTGGATTGCCCGCTCCTCAGAAACAGCGCGATCGCTATTCTTGAGCGTTTTGACGTTAACGACCTTGAGCCTTCCGGCTCAAGCGCTACAGGTTCAAGTGAGACCCGATCGACCGCAACTCGGCGATACGATTTCAGTCTTGGTACAAGTGAATAATTCGACTCAGGACGCGCCCCAGGTGGTCTTGGGCGAAAAGACTTACCCCACCTTTCCCATCGGTCAAAATCGCTATCGCGCTTTCATCCCCTCTTCTCCCCTCGATCGGTCGGGACGCTGGGAATTTCAGGTGCAAGGGGACGGTCAAGTGCGGAATCTGGCGGTGTGGATAGGCGATCGCTCTTTTCGCACCCAAAGCATCTGGCTGCCCCCATCTAGTGCGGGTTTGAGTGGCACTGACCATGAGTTTGACCGCGTAGACGCCTTTAAAGCGCTTGTTACCCCCGAAAAATTCTGGTCGGGTCCATTTTTGCGTCCGAATTCCGGGCCGATTACGACTGAATTCGGGGTTCGTCGTTACTATAATGGGGAATTCGCGCGAGACTATTATCATCGGGGGGTCGATTATGCCGGCCCTTACGGTTCCCCAGTAGTCGCCCCAGCAGCAGGTCGCGTGGTGCTGGTCGGTCGCGAAGCGGATGGTTTTCAAATTCACGGGAATACCGTCGGGGTCGATCACGGTCAGGGCGTTGCCAGTATTTTTCTGCACTTAAGTCAAATTCGCGTTCGAGAAGGCGATTTTGTGCAAGCGGGTCAGGTCATTGGTACAGTAGGTTCAACGGGGGCTTCTACCGGGCCGCATTTACACTGGGGTCTGTATGTTCACGGGGTATCGGTCGATCCGGTGCCTTGGCGCTATGATGGCTTGCAATAAACTACTCAGTATTGAAGGATTAATGAAGTTCAAGTCGTGGGCAATTTCCGAAAAAAACTAAGGCAAGATGGTTGCAGGGGTTTAGTCATTGGCATGAGGCCGCGAGGTGAGACACGGGCGTTATGAGTATCCAAAAAATTGTGGAACAGGCTCTTCAAGATGGCTATCTGACGCCTGCAATGGAAGCCGAAGTCGGTCGAATTTGCGATACGGCCTCTGAACTTTCGATTGAAGAGTATATGGCGCTAGACCGCTTGATGGGGGCGCTACTGACCGGTGAGGTGGTGGCGGTTCCTCGCAAGCAGTTTATTAACGTGATGGAGGAGTTGGTGCTAACTGAGGCGATCGCGCGCGTGGCTGAAATTGAAGCCAGTAGCGATTGCACGTTAGATTTAGGCGATATCGCGGCCTATGCCCTCAACCGCTTACCCCCCTTATATGCCACGACCGAAGAGGGAGCGACCTATCAGCGCAACCGCGCCAAAGAGGAATTGATGGATCTGATCGCCCAACAAGTCAGCGATGCGATCGCTCGCAACCTCGATCGCCCCTCTGCCCCGGAACGGCAAGTATTAGGTAAAAATTCCGGCGATGAAGTGCTGACTCAAGTCAGTTCGCTCCTCAAAGCCTATGCTTATAAGTTTGAACCGGAATCGACGGATTGAGCGCTTTTGGCAAAGTACAGACAGGCTATCTGTATTTTGTTGAGAAGTTTGAACGACCCGCAAGAACCTATCCCCAATTTTTGATACACTGGCAGGTGAATTCAGCGGAATCACTGGGGAACATCCCGATCGAAGTCCCGTCTTTGAGACTGGAATGTTTGAGAACGATTTCCGCACCATGAGTCAATCTGTTCCACTATCCTGGTCAACGGTTGGGGCCGCAGTAGTAAGAGCGCCTGTGCAACCCGAAAAACTCTCGAACTACGACTTGATTCTTCGATGTCAGGAAGGTCTTCGACCAGACCGCTTGGCATTCGCAGAGTTATTGCGTCGGTATCAATCCCATGTCGATCGCATTTTGTACCACCTCGCGCCTGATTGGCAAGATCGAGCAGATTTGGCCCAAGAGGTGTGGATTCGAGTGTATCGCAATATTAAGCGTCTGAACGATCCGGTAAAATTCCGGGGATGGCTCAGTCGCATTGCCACCAATTTGTTCTACGATGAGTTACGCAAGCGCAAACGCGTGCGGAGTCCCTTATCGCTAGATGCCCCTCGGCAACTTGATGATGGCGAAATGGATTGGGAAATTGCTGCATCGGAACCGGGGCCAGAAGAAAACCTGACAACGGCTGAGTTTTACGAGCAGTTACAAACGGCGATCGCCGATCTGCCAGAAGTTTTCCGTACAACCATTGTGTTGCGGGAAATTGAAGGCATGGCCTATGAAGAAATTGCCGAAATTACCGGGGTTTCCTTGGGAACGGTAAAATCTCGGATTGCCAGAGCGCGTCAGCGTTTGCAATTTCAACTGCAAAACTATCTGGACTGTAAATAATCGATCGATTTTCAAAAGGCCGATCCTAGCCCCAGTAGAGCCAATCCGCAGAACTGCAAGGAACCTTAAATTTCTTTCAAAATGTAGATAGCTCTTCTATGATTGTCAGTAGTAGACTAGCTAGGGTTTAGTCCTTCTCGCGATCCCATCCTTTTGACCTGGTAGCGATCCGACTATGACTCCTCAGTTCGATTCTCATCAACCCTCCAAACAGCCATCAGGAAGCTATTCCTCGGCTCGATGGAATGTCCGTAACCCCAATTCGTCGATGGGTGCCCTAGATATGCTAAAGCGCGATCGCTTTGAATTATTAA
>JAAHGE010000193.1 GCA_010672635.1 Desertifilum sp. SIO1I2
TTATGGTGAATTGTACTGCGAACTCCGGTGCAGTGTTGGCGATCGCCATCAGGAATTTCCGCCGCCGTTACCCCGGTTAAACTCTGCAATAGGCGACTTTTACCTTGCCTTGCCCGTCCCACTACCCCTAGATTAAGAGTATCGCGAGAAAACCTCACCCTCAGTTTCGCCAACGCATCCAACTCGCGATTAATCTGCAAAACTGGGGAAGTCAAATCCAATTCCGGCAATATCATACCCTGACTCGACCCTAACCCGGTGCGCTGATGCTCTAACTCACCGATAGCCGCCGCCAGTTGCTTTAAATTTTCCTCAACCGCGCCAATTTTGTCAGCCAAAGGACGACGCTGTTGGATAATCTTGGCAATTGTATTAATTCTATTCATAGGACTGCGATTACCTGTGAGATTCTCAAACCATTAGGGCATACTGACAGCAGAAGACTACTCATTCACTTAACTTTTGCGATTGTGTCAGACTATGCCAGTTGATTTCACTGTAGCTATCTGCACTTATAATGGCGCAAGTCGCCTCCCTGAAGTGCTGGAACGCTTGCGCCGGCAAGTTTTCCCTCCATCTCTGCGTTGGGAAGTGCTAGTTATTGATAATAACAGCACCGACAACACCTCCGAGATTGTCAAAACCTTTCAAACTCGCTTTCCCCCAACCGTACCCCTCATCTATGCGGTGGAATGCAAACAAGGTCTTGCCTATGGTAGACAGAAGGCTATGGAATTAGCCAATGGGAAATATGTGGGTTTTCTCGATGATGATAACCTCGCAACTCCCCAGTGGGTGGCGGAAGCCTTTGCGTTTGGGGAAGCCAACCCGAAAGTTGGCGCGTATGGAAGTCGCATCTTTGGCGAATTTGAGGTGACACCCCCTCCTAATTTTGACAAATTGGCCCCATTTTTGGCACTCACCGACCGAGGAGGAGAAGCGCGAATTTACGAACCGCACAAAAAGATTTTACCCCCAGGTGCGGGTTTAGCAATCCGTCGCCAAGCTTGGTTAGAAAGCGTTCCCATCGAAATTCAGCTTTCCGGTCGGGTTGGCAATTCAATGGTTTGCGGTGAAGATTTAGAAGCGGTTCTCTATATTCAGCAGGCGGGTTGGGAAGTTTGGTACAACCCAAAGATGTGTATTTACCATCAAATTCCCCATTGGCGTTTGGAGAGAGAGTACCTGCTGCGCCTATTCCGGGGAATTGGTTTAAGCCGCTATCGAACTCGGATGTTAAGCGTCAAAACTTGGCAAAGACCTGCCGCGACGCTTGCTTATATGATCAATGATATGCGGAAAGTGGTTTCGCATCTGGTTAAACATAAAACCCATATTCGCGATAACCTTGTCGCCGCCTGCGAGTTGGAACTTTATCTGGCAAGTTTGCAAAGTCCGTTTTATCTCCAAGCGTTGCAAAAGTCGAAGCAAACTGAAAAAAGTATCGGTCTACATCACAGTTAGCACGTATTCGCCTTGATTTGCAGCTTGGTTGGTGGCGATGTCTAAGACCAAACCGTCAGATATGGCGTAGATATCTACGGTTTCTGGGAGTTTGCCTATTTTATTAAAGCAGAGGATTTGATAAAGGCGATCGCCCTTGTTCACTTTTGTCCCCAAGGCAACTCTGTGTTGAATCATGCCGCCTCTGGGTGCATAATACCGTTGAAGCCGATCTTTAGGCACTAAATGTATCGGCTGTTGTGTTATTGGGGTTTCTAATTTCAGCATCCCTTTAGCCGCTAAGTAGTTGAGAATACCCCTCACTCCTTTAGCAATAGATTCAGGTTGCATCTGCATCCCGCCGCCGCATTCTAATGTCCAAGCTTCCACTTCAAATTGGACGTTTATCCCCAAGTTTGCCAGCGCTTTCTCTAATCCCAGCCAAGGTTTGAAAAAGGCTTCATCAAATGCATCGCCATCATACTCGTTCATCAATAACCCATAATCGAGTAAGAAGGCTTTGGCACTCTCTTCGCGGCTACTAAAGCAATATAAGTAATCAATCGCTTGGTTGCTAGAACTATGGATATCAATCAGGTAATTAGCATCTAAGCATAAGGATTGCAATTGATAGCGGTAATAGTCATTATAGGGGACAAAGGGGGAAGATTGAATCGCCTTGAGTTGTTGGGAAAAGCTGACTAAAATTCGCTGAAGATAATTCTGTTGAATCTGGGATACGTCTAAGTCTTGCTGGGATTTGGCAAACTCGGTTAAATCCTCGCATTCCTTTTCATAATCCCAAAATATCCGATTCCAATCTTTACCATCCGCCGGGTTAAATCTTCCTGTAGAAAAGTAGTGATTTCTCTGATTGGTGCTAGTCGGATTGCAAACGGGAACTAGCCAAATCTCGCCGAGAAGCTGGCTTTCATCTAAATCAGATAAAAATTCAATCAACTGCTGAATAATTGCATTACCAACAATTTCTGCACCGTGGAGATTGGCTTGTAAATAAGCCTTTTTGCTTGCCGACAAACCCTTAAACTTATAAACTTGAATAAAAGCGCGATCGCCTGAAGCCATTTCCCGTACAGCAATCGTCTCAATTGTTGGAATCATACCGCTGTTTTAGATCGAACTAACCTTATTGCGGACGGACTTTACTTTGTCGTTCAAAGCCTTGCACCACCAACGGCACGGTTAGATCGGCAATGGAGGTATGATGATCTAAGGCAATCTGCTTTAAAGGCTTCAAAGAAGAAACCACCAACCGCGAAAAGAAGCGTTCAAAGTGGGTATCTAAATCAACTTGTTGTTGAATCGTCGGGTCATTTTCAATCCACGCTTGCACTTGTTCCGGCGTCACCGCTTCAATCGTAATCTTATCCTGCTGCGCGATCGCCCTTAGCACCCTGAGCGCGTAAATCGCGATGCGAGTCGAAAACTTCTCCGCAGAAGTCAGCAACGCCTTATCCACCTCGGCGGCTTCCTCCCAGGTGAGAAACTGCAAATCGGAGTGTTGGGGTTCTACCATTGGGGATGACTCAAAATCACCTTTTTAGCCTAGCGCCTTAACTGAGGGAATTCTTGGGTTGAATCAAATAACCGCAGCGATGTTCGCCCCCAACGATCCAAGTGGTGCGTTCCACCTTACAATCGGGTAAAAGCGACGCAAACATTTCCAACTCATGACCGCAGACGCTAGGGAAAGACTCCGCTACATCCGAGATTGCACAATTATTCTCTGTCATCATAAAGCGATCGCAACCGTCATCATTCTCATCTAGCGGATACCACTGCGCCATATAGCCTTCAGCCCTTCGCAATTCTACCAGCTTGGCGACCCGTTCTTGTAGCGTACCCGAAGCCAGGCGATCGCGATATTCCTGCGCCTTTCTTTGCCATTGCTTGCGTAAAATAGAACTAACTTGTTCGCTGCCCACCGTCTCCTGTAAAGTATCCAACAGCGATACCGCAAACTTCGCGTGATTATCAGGAAACTGATGTCGTCCCTTGCGACTCAGGTGGTATACATGTTTGGGGCGTCCCATCATCGGTTCCGTCCCTCCGTGTCCTCCCTGAATTGTCTGGTACTCAATTAACTCCTCTTCCTCCAAATCTTTTAAGTGTCGCCGAATCGCTTGAGGACTAATCCTCAAAACCTCGGCGAGTTCTTGAGCCGTTGCTTGACCTTGCTGCAACAAATATTGGAGAATGTCCTGTTTGGTGGAAGGATGTTGGGTGGTTGCCATCGTCTTATAAGAGCTTCAGCGTGGTTCGACGGACAGAATAGCAAGTCATCTGACTTTGACAACAAAAATGTTGTTAAACTACCCTAAAATAGAATTAAGCAACACATAGGTTGTTTAATTCATTATACGAAGTAATCTCATCGTTCAATAGGCCGGCCCAATGAATCAATCGAATGGTACGAAACAAGCATCGGACAAAAGCCTCGAAGCCATGCGTAAATTTTCCGAAACTTACGCCAAGCGTACCGGAACGTACTTCTGTGCTGACTTAAGCATCACTGCGGTTGTGATTGAAGGACTCGCCAAACACAAAGACGAACTCGGCGCACCCTTATGCCCCTGTCGCCATTATGACGACAAAGCCGCCGAAGTTGAAGCCGCCTTCTGGAACTGTCCGTGCGTCCCCATGCGAGAACGCAAAGAGTGTCACTGTATGCTCTTCCTCACCCCAGAAAACGACTTTGCTGGGAAGAGTCAAAATATCACGGTTGAGGAAATTCGGGCAACCACCAACCAATATTAATCCGTCTAACCCTCACTCCTCCTTGCAGCTTACCCAAACACCACCATGACAGCCAGCGTCAAAACCCTCGTCAACCAACCTTACAAATATGGCTTTGTTACCGACATCGAAGCCGATACCCTACCGCGCGGCTTAAACGAAGACATCATTCGCCTAATTTCCGCCAAAAAAGAAGAACCCGAATTTATGCTAGAGTTTCGGCTCAAAGCCTACCGCAAATGGCTAGAGATGACCGAACCCACCTGGCCCCACGTTAGCTATCCGCCCATTAATTATCAAGACATCATTTACTATTCCGCCCCTAAGAAAAAAGAGAAAAAAAGCAGCTTAGAAGAAGTTGACCCCGTTTTACTCGAAACCTTTGAAAAACTAGGCATTCCCCTGTCCGAACAGAAACGCCTCGCCAACGTTGCCGTAGATGCCATCTTTGATAGCGTTTCCGTCGCCACCACCTTTAGAGAAAAACTCGCCAAAGACGGCGTTATCTTCTGTTCCATCTCCGAAGCACTCAAAGAACATCCCGAACTCGTCCAAAAATACCTCGGTAGCGTCGTTCCCGTCAGCGACAACTACTACGCCGCCCTCAACTCCGCCGTATTTAGCGACGGTTCCTTCGTCTACATTCCCAAAAACACGAAATGTCCGATGGAACTGTCCACCTACTTCCGCATCAACAGCGGCGACACCGGGCAGTTTGAGCGCACCTTAATTATCGCCGAAGAAGGCAGTTCCGTCTCCTACCTGGAAGGCTGCACCGCCCCCATGTACGACACCAACCAACTGCACGCCGCCGTCGTCGAACTCGTCGCCCTCGACAACGCCGATATCAAATATTCCACCGTGCAAAACTGGTATGCCGGAGATGAAAACGGCAAAGGCGGTATCTACAACTTCGTCACCAAGCGCGGTTTGTGCAAAGGGGTCAACTCAAAAATCTCTTGGACGCAAGTCGAAACCGGTTCCGCCATTACCTGGAAGTACCCCAGTTGCGTCTTAGTTGGCGATAACTCCGTTGGTGAATTCTACTCCGTCGCCCTCACCAACAACAAGCAACAAGCCGATACCGGCACCAAAATGGTACACATTGGCAAAAATACCCGCAGTACGATTATCTCAAAAGGGATTTCGGCGGGCAACTCCGCCAATAGCTATCGCGGCTTAGTTAAAATTAGCCCGAATGCTACGGGGGCGCGCAACTACTCGCAATGCGACTCAATGCTGATTGGCGATAACGCCCAAGCCAATACATTTCCCTACATTCAGGTGCAAAACAACACCGGAAAAGTAGAACATGAAGCCTCTACCTCCAAAATTGGTGAAGACCAACTGTTCTACTTTGCTCAACGGGGCATTTCAGCCGAAGATGCCATTTCCATGATGATTAGCGGCTTCTGCAAAGACGTATTCAATCAACTGCCAATGGAATTTGCAGTCGAAGCGGACCGCTTACTCAGCTTAAAGCTAGAAGGTTCTGTAGGTTAAATGCTTGTGAGCCTCTCAAGGCTCGCCACTAGGGAAATTATGATCAAAGATAATAGCGAAACGATTCTCTCTGTCCGCAATCTGACGGCAAATGTCGATAATACTCAAATTCTCAAGGGGTTGAACCTAGAGATTAAAGCCGGGGAAATTCATGCAATTATGGGGCCGAATGGTTCTGGTAAGAGTACGTTTTCTAAGGTTCTCGCCGGACATCCCGCCTACGAGGTTACGGGCGGCGAGGTGCTGTTCCAAGGCGAAAATCTCTTAGAACTCGAACCGGACGAACGGGCGAGAAAGGGCGTGTTTTTAGCCTTTCAATACCCCCTAGAGATTCCCGGCGTCACTAATTTAGACTTTCTGCGGGTGGCCTATAATGCTCATCTCAAGCAGAAAGGCTTGGAAGAGTTAGACGCTTTTGACTTTCAAGATTTAATTGAAGAAAAGCTGGAAGTGGTGAAGATGAATCCGGCTTTCTTAACCCGCAGCGTCAATGAAGGCTTCTCTGGCGGCGAGAAAAAGCGCAATGAAATCTTGCAGATGGCGCTATTACAACCGTCTTTAGCCATTCTGGATGAAACGGACTCCGGGCTAGATATTGACGCCCTGAAAATTGTCGCCGATGGGGTGAACCAACTCACCACCCCCGATAATGCCGTGTTGCTGATTACCCACTACCAGCGCTTGCTCAACTATATTGTGCCCGATTACGTTCACGTCATGGCGAACGGGCGGATTTTGATGACGGGGGGTAAGGAATTAGCCCTAGAACTAGAGTCTCGCGGTTATGACTGGATACTCGAAGAAAATGCAACAGTAGGGGCGGTGTCATGAGTATTCAAGTATCGGCAAATGTGGAGATGAATAACGCGCTCTTAACAGCGAATTCTGACTTTTTTACCCCTATTCTGGATAAGGTTGCTTCCCTAGAACCGAGTTTAGCCTGGGTAGAAGCCCTCCGCCAACAGGCCCTAACAGGGACTTCGGAGTTTGCTTTACCCACCCGTCGGGATGAGGAATGGCGGTTTACCAACTTGTCTGCGTTGGCGGAAACTCAGTTTGGCGTGCTAGCAGCCGATGCGGTGGAAACGCAAGCCTTTAGCGCCGATGGGGATAGGGTTGCGCCGTTTGTGTTTCCCGAAATGACTCAGACGCGCCTGGTGTTTGTGAATGGCGTGTATGCTCCTGGTTTATCGAACTTGGAAGGCTTACCCACGGGAATTTATGTGGGTCACTTACCAGAGTCCCCAGCCGCAGTACAAACCTATTTGGGGAAACTTCCCGGTTTGGCTGAGGTGTTTAGCGCCCTCAATAGCGCTAGCTTCGTCGATGCGGCGGTGGTGGTGGTGCCGAAAAATCAGGTGGTAGAAGCCCCCATTCACCTGTTGTTTATTGCAACCGATAGCAGTCAACCCGTTATTCATCAGCCGCGCTGTTTGGTGGTGGCAGAGTCGGGTAGCCGCCTCACCTTAGTCGAGCATTATGTTGCCGCTGCGGTGGCAAATATCCCCAGTTGCCTGGATGCGCGCACCAAGTTTCCTTACTTTACCAATACAGTAACGGAAATTGCGATCGCACCCAACGCTGAAGTCAACCACACCCGCATTCAACGGGAAGCCGGAAACGCGTTTCACATTGGCAAAACCACTGTTACCCAAGGGCGGGATAGCCGCTATACTTGCAATGCTATTACCCTAGGGGCAAAGTTATCGCGGCATAACTTAGAAGTCTTCCAGCAAGGGGAAGGCACCCAAACCAACCTGAATGGGCTAACGATGATTGGCGGCGAACAGGTGGCCGATACCCATAGCGCGATCGCCTATAATCATCCCAATGGCAGCAGCGACCAACTGCACAAATGTATCGTCGATGGCAAAGCCCACGCCGTCTTCAATGGTAAAGTATTTGTACCGAAACCGGCTCAACTCACCGATGCAGCCCAGTTAAACCGCAACCTGCTGCTCTCTAATAAAGGTCGCGTTGATACCAAACCCCAACTGGAAATTACCGCCGATAACGTTAAATGCACCCACGGCGCAACTGTGGGGCAACTCGAAGAAGAAGAAGTCTTCTATCTGCAAAGTCGCGGGTTAGATGCCTACACCAGCCGCAACTTGCTCGTCGATGCCTTCGCCGCCGAAATTCTCAACCGCATTCCCGTCAGATCCCTACAATCTTTGCTCTCGCGCTGTATCGCCTGTAGAGCGAATTAAGCGTCAGGCGTCATTTGTCTGTCAGTTGACTTGGCAAATGACATCCTCAGCCCAGACAAATGACAAAAGACACCCGATAAATCAATGACTCTGGCACAAGAAAGAACCCTCGCCCAAAAAGTCCGCGCCGACTTCCCCATCCTCCATCAAGAAGT
>JAAHGE010000194.1 GCA_010672635.1 Desertifilum sp. SIO1I2
TCAAACTGATGATCCAAGGCGATCATCAGTTTCTGGTCTTCTTGACAGCCATGTCCGGAAACGCGAATGCCTTTATCTCGACCGTAAATCACATTCGCGCCTTGGATCATCAGTTTGTCGATGGTGTTGACCACGCTGATGGTGTTACCTGGAATGGGGTTAGCGGAGAAGACGACGGTATCTCCGGGGCGAATTTGCACCTGACGGTGTTCTTTATTGGCGATCCGCGTCAAGGCTGATAGGGGTTCGCCTTGCGATCCGGTGGTGAGAATCAGAACTTTCTCGTCGGGAAGATGGCGAATGGTATGCAGGGGTTGGATTAAGTCGTCGTCATACTTGACATAACCCAGGTTTCGTGCAATGGCGATCACATTGAGCATGGAGCGTCCCAAGACTGTCACCACGCGGTTATGTTTTTTCGCCAAACTCAAAATAATGTTGAGGCGATGTACTGATGAAGCAAAGGTTGTCACCAGCAACCGACCGGGAGCTTGGGAAAACACGCGGTCTAAGTTGGGATAGACTGAGCTTTCGGAGGCGGTATACCCTGGAACTTCGGCGTTGGTAGAGTCGCTAATTAAACAAAGGACGCCTTTTTCGCCATGCTCTGCGAGTTTTTGCAGGTCAAACCGTTCGCCATCGACGGGGGTATGGTCGATTTTGAAGTCTCCGGTGTGAATGACGACGCCGAGGGGGGTATGCAGCGCCACGGTGAAACTATCGGCCATTGAGTGGGTGTTGCGAATGAATTCGGCAAAGAAGGAACTGCCCACTCTCACAAGGTCGCGGGGGCTGACGGTGCGAAGTTCGGTGCGATCTGCGACGCCTGCTTCTTCGAGTTTGCGCTCTAGCAGGGCCATTGCTAAACGCGGCCCGTAAATGACGGGGATTTCAAATTGCTTGAGGTGGTAGGCAATGCCGCCAATGTGGTCTTCGTGACCGTGGGTAACGATCATGCCTTTGATGCGATCGCGATTTTCTCGCAAGTAGGTCATGTCTGGCAAGACAATATTGACGCCGTGCATCCCATCGGTGGGAAAGCCTAACCCGGCATCTAGCAAAATCATTTCGTCTTCGTATTCAAAAATGCAGGTGTTCTTGCCAATTTCATGCAAGCCGCCGAGGGGAATAATTTTGAGTTTCGATTGATTAACGGTTTTGGTCATTAGTTGTGTATCCTGATAATCCACAAGTGGGTTGAGTGTTATGAGAAATTGAGGGTCATAGGTCGGTTGCCCCTGTCTGTTTGGTGGATGACCGATGACGGAAAACTCAGCAAAAAATATTCAGTTGTTCGCAAAGGTTAGGCTTCAGAGCAACTTCAGATCGGCTAAAACTGCCTTGAGCGCGTTGCTCAGATCCGGATCGGGATCGCAAAGGGGTAAACGCGGAGAACCTACATCCCAACCCTGAAGCTTGAGGGCCGCTTTGAGGGGAATCGGATTTGTGGTGAGAAATAGGGCTTTGAATAGGGGGAGGAGTTGAAGATGAATGTCTGTTGCCGTTTGCACTTGACCGGCAAAAAAGGCTTGAATCATGTCTTGCAGTTGCGGGCCGACCAGGTGGGAAGCTACGCTCACGACGCCTTGACCGCCGACAGCGAGTAAGGGTAAAGTTAGCGAGTCGTCTCCAGAGTAGATGGCAAAGTCTGGAGGGGTAATCCGGCGAATTTGACTGACTTGATCGAGACTGCCGCTAGCTTCTTTGATCCCGACAATATTAGGAATTTCTGCTAAACGTGCTACCGTTTCCGGCTGGAGATTTTGTCCAGTCCGTCCAGGAATATTGTAAAGGATGATGGGGAGATCGGGGGTAGCTTTGGCGATCGCCGTAAAGTGCTGATACAACCCTTCCTGGGGCGGCTTATTGTAATAGGGCACCACCTGCAAGCTGCCATCTAACTGAAGTTTATGGGCTTTTTGGGTGGCGGCGATCGCCTCAGACGTTGAATTTGACCCGGTGCCTGCAATCACTTTCGCCTTACCCGATACCGCCTTTTGCACCACCTGAAAGAGCTGATACTCTTCTTCCCAAGTTAAGGTCGGAGACTCGCCCGTCGTACCGCAGACCACCAACGCATCCGAACCTCGATCCGCCAATTCCGATGCTAATTTTTCAGCCACCTCATAGTTAACCGCGCCATCTTCACCGAAAGGCGTCACCATTGCGGTCAGAACTCGTCCAAAATCGCTCACACTCGCACTCACTCCTCGTCATTAAACTAGTTAGGGGTGGTCATGGACACCCGTTCTGGCACTAACTCAGAACCAATCCCAAGCGCGACCTTTGATTTCACACTGTCGCGACTTCCCGTTTTTTCAGCAAATTGCGCTCGATCAACAACTCCGCAATTTGCACGGCATTCAACGCGGCCCCTTTACGAATCTGGTCGCCACACAACCACAGTTCTAACCCACAAGGATGAGAAAGATCTTGGCGAATTCGACCGACTAACACATCATCTTCACCCGTAGCATCGATTGGCATCGGGAAATAATTAGCTTGCCAATCCTCTACTAACTTCACCCCCGGAGCCGAGCGCAAAATTTCCCGCGCTTGCTGCGGCGAAAAGGGTTCGCTAAATTCTAGGTTAACGGCTTCTGAGTGCGCCCGCAGTACAGGAACCCGAACGCAAGTGGCCGTAATTCTCAGATCGACCGTCCCAAAAATCTTGCGCGTCTCATTGAGCATCTTCATTTCCTCCTCACAATAGCCCTGCTCGGTGAGTTTGGAGTTGTGAGGGAACAAATTAAACGCTAAAGGATAAGGAAAAGCCTCCATTTGCGGTTCTGCCCCATTTAAAATGGCTTGGGCTTGGTGTTTGACTTCCTCCATCGCCCGCGCCCCCGCACCGCTAGCGGATTGATAGGTTGCTACCACAATCCGCTGAATCGGTTGAACGCGATGGAGCGGCCAAATTGCCACGCTCATTAAAATGGTCGTACAGTTCGGGTTGGCAATAATCCCTTGATGTTGGTCGGCGGCTTCAGGATTGACTTCGGGTACCACCAACGGGACTTGCGGGTTCATGCGAAAGGCGCTGGAGTTATCCACCACCACGGCCCCCGCCTCAACCGCCTTGGATGCCCAAACTTTAGACGTGGAAGCCCCAGCAGACGCCAAAACAATGTCAATATCTTTGAAGCAATCCTCGCTGACGGTTTCAACGGGTAGCTCCTCGCCCTGAAACGTTAAGGTCTTGCCCGCAGAACGGGGAGACGCGAGCAGCTTCAAATCCGCTAAGGGAAATTGCCGAGCAGCCAGCAACTCCAGCAACTCCGTGCCAACGGCACCTGTCGCACCCAAAATAGCGACTTTGTAAGACTGAGGCAAACGATTTTCCTCCTGTTAATAAACTTGAACTATTTAAGGCAAATTCAGAAAATTTAGAATATTAACCAACTTTGGGGCTTGATTTGTATAGTTTTTTGATTCTAGCAGGTTCAAGTTAACGTTAGCGAGAAGACTGGGGACAACCAAAAAGGGAAAGCCCGTGCAAATCGAAAAACAATTGCAAGACCTCGCACAATCCCAAGCTCCCAACTGTATGATAAAAAAGCAATGTGGTGATGTTAAACCGTCACAAGCACCAAAATCAAGTTAGCCAAAACATTTAGTTGTCATCAGACTCGAAGAACCGATGAAAGTTACCCAGGAAAAATTGCCTCAGAGCCAGATGGGGCTGGAGATTGAAGTCCCAGCCGAGATGTCCAAGCAAGCGTACGATCGCGTAGTCCAAAATATGATCCGCTCGGCGAACATTCCTGGGTTTCGTAAAGGCAAAGTTCCCCGTCAAGTGCTAATGCAGCGGTTTGGGGCGAGAAACCTCAAAGCGGCTGCGGTAGAAGACTTGATTCAAAAGGTTCTGCCAGAAGCTATTGAGCAGGAAAAAATTCAAGCCATTGGCAATTATCAGTTGCGCTCGGACATGGAGAGCTTGATTGAAGCCTACGAACCCGGTCAACCCCTAACGTTTTCGGCGGCTGTCGATGTTCCTCCGGAAGTAACGCTCAACCAATATACAGAGCTGACGGTTCAGGCAGAAGAGGTGAAGTACGATGCGGATAAAGTCGATCGACTGCTAGAAGAACAACGTCAGCGACAAGCAACGCTGATTCCAGTTGAAGGTCGTTCTGCTCAACTGGGCGATGTCGCCTTGGTCGATTTTACCGGTTATACCCAGTCTGAAGACGGGGAACGGCAAGAAATCCCAGGGGGTCAAGCTGAAGATTTTGAAATTGAGCTAGACCAAGACCGTTTTATTCCCGGTTTCGTGGATGGCATTCTTGGGATGAATCCAGGCGATACAAAGGAAGTCATCGCCCAGTTTCCCGAAGACTACCCCCAAGAAGAGGTAGCAGGCAAGTCTGCTCAGTTTCAAATCACGCTCAAAGAACTCAAAGAGAAAGAGCTACCCGAACTTGATGATGAGTTTGCTCAGGAAGTCAGCGAGTTTGAAACTTTAGAAGAATTGCGCGCCTCCTTAGAAAAACGCTACCAAGACGAAGCCGACAGCAAAACCAAGGAGAATAAAGAGCGATCGCTCCTCGATGAACTCCTCAATCATATTGAAGTCGAAATTCCCGAAAGCATGATTCAGCGCGAGGTAGACTCCATGCTGACTCAAACCGCCATGCAACTGGCCAACCAAGGTCTGGATATCAAGCGCCTCTTCACGGCAGAATTAATTCCCCAACTGCGCCAGCAAAGCCGCCCGGAAGCCCTCAAACGGATCAAACGCGCCCTCACCTTAGCCGAAATTGCCAAACGCGAATCCCTCAGCGTTGAAGCAGAAGCCATTGACGCTAAAGTGCAAGAAATTATGACCGAATACGCCGGACGCCAAGAACTCGACCCCGAACGCTTGCGCGAAGCTGTAGAAGAAGACTTGATCAAAGAAAAAATCCTCACCTGGCTAGAAGAGCGTTGCACGGTAGAACTCGTCCCAGAAGGCACCTTAAAGTCTGAGGATGACGAGGAAACAATTGAAGAGACAGAGGTTGATGAGGAACTTGCCTCTTCAACAACCGCAGACTCGTAAAAGCCTCCCCTGCTGACTGGACAATCGATCCGCTAGGATTGATTGGCGTTCCTCGCAGGGGTCTTTTTCAGGATTTCCCCCCAGAGACTAGCGGATTAAGGCATAATGATCGCAGATAGAAGTCTTAAAAATTTCTAGCTCTAAGATTTAATTGAGTGCATTCAACCTTCTTGAGACTTGGCTGCTGAGACGATAACTCCTATGCTTGTATCCCGCACCCCTTATCACCAATCAATCGAGAGCTTGAGCCAATTTGAGATTGACTCTTCAGTCGCGACCCAGAACGTGATTCCAATGGTGGTCGAACAATCTGGTCGTGGCGAACGAGCCTTTGATATCTATTCTCGACTGCTCCGAGAACGGATTATCTTTCTTGGAACCGCAATTGACGATGCTGTCGCAGACTCCGTTGTGGCTCAGTTGCTCTTTTTAGAAGCAGAAGATCCCGAAAAGGATATTCAACTTTACTTAAACTCTCCAGGCGGCTCAGTAACGGCAGGGATGGCCATCTACGACACCATCCAACAGATTCGCCCGGATGTTGTCACCATCTGTTTTGGCTTGGCTGCGAGTATGGGAGCTTTTCTCCTCGCCGCAGGGACAGCAGGTAAGCGAATGTCGCTGCCGAGTTCTCGAATTATGATTCACCAACCCCTAGGTGGCGCTCAAGGTCAAGCGGTTGATATTGAAATTCAAGCTAGAGAGATTCTTTATCATAAGAGTACCTTAAATCGCTTGCTAGCTCACCACACCGGTCAGCCGTTGGAAAAGATCGAAGCCGATACAGAACGCGATTTCTTCATGTCGGCCCAGGAAGCTAAAGACTATGGTCTGATCGATCAAGTCATTACCCGGCAAAATCTTCCGACGTCGGCCGATCCTCTAACCGCAGTGAAATGAGAGGCAGAGTATGTCTAAATATGACTCCCATCTAAAATGTTCATTCTGTGGCAAATCTCAAGAACAAGTTCGCAAATTAATCGCGGGACCGGGAGTCTATATCTGCGATGAATGCGTTGAGTTATGCAACGAAATCCTAGACGAAGAGTTATTTGACTCAAGTTCCGCATCCCATTCCGGCACCGCCCGTCGGGAACCGCCACCCCAGAAGCGGAAAACGCGCACGGCGAACCTTTCGTTACATCAAATTCCCAAACCTAAAGATATCAAAAAGTATTTAGACGAGCATGTCATTGGTCAGAACGAGGCGAAGAAAGTTCTGTCTGTTGCCGTGTACAATCACTACAAGCGATTGAGTTACGCTCAGTCGAAGGGGAATGCCAAAGGGGGATTTGATGATGCAGTAGAACTGCAAAAATCGAATATTCTCCTAGTCGGTCCCACGGGTTGCGGCAAAACATTGTTAGCCCAAACCTTGGCAGAAATGCTAGATGTCCCGTTTGCAGTTGCGGATGCCACAACGCTGACTGAGGCTGGGTACGTGGGCGAGGATGTGGAGAATATCCTGCTAAGGTTGCTTCAGGTTGCGGACTTTGATGTCGAAGAAGCCCAGCGCGGAATTATTTATATTGACGAGATTGATAAAATTGCGCGCAAGAGCGAAAACCCCTCCATTACTCGCGATGTGTCTGGCGAAGGCGTTCAACAAGCGTTGTTGAAGATGCTAGAGGGGACAGTCGCGAATGTTCCTCCCCAAGGCGGACGCAAACACCCTTATCAAGATTGCATCCAAATTGATACCAGCAATATCTTGTTTATCTGCGGTGGCGCTTTTGTGGGCTTAGATAAGGTCGTGATGCAGCGTAGCGGTAAGCGCTCCATTGGCTTTATTCAAGGCAATGAGAATGCATCTAAGGATAAACGAGCGGCTGATATTCTGCGGAATCTGGAACCGGAAGATTTAGTCAAATTTGGGATGATCCCAGAGTTTATCGGTAGAATTCCCGTGGCGGCGGTGGTCGATCCTCTTGATGAAGAGTCTCTGACGGCAATTTTGACAGAACCTCGCAATGCGTTGGTGAAGCAATATCAGAAATTGCTGAAGATGGACAACGTACAGCTTGAGTTTAAACCGGAAGCGACCAGAGCGATCGCCCAAGAAGCGTATCGACGGAAAACCGGAGCGAGAGCATTACGCAGCATCGTTGAAGAATTGATGCTAGAGGTGATGTACGAGCTACCGTCCCGCAAAGACGTAACCCGCTGTACGATTACGAAGGAAATGGTTGAGAAGCGCTCGACCGCAGAGTTGTTACTGCATCCCTCTTCTCTTCCCAAACCTGAATCTGCTTGATATTTTTGAGAAATCTCTCAAGTGCGGCTGGCGCAAACCTCCTGAGCTTCAACGTATCGCAGGAGTAGTAGCGTCCTCGCTTTGGGTCAGGGAACTCAAAACATTCAATACACTGGATATGCCTTACATTTCAGTTCGAGGAGTTGAGCATTACTACGAGTGGATCAAAACCTCCCAACCCCACACTCACTCCTCTAAACCCGTGATGGTGTTTGTTCATGGTTGGGCGGGTTCTGGGCGGTATTGGCAGAGTACAGCAGAAGCACTCGCTAGCGATTTTGATTGCTTGCTCTACGATATGCGGGGGTTTGGGCGTTCTACGCGTTGGGTACAGCCTCCTCCCGTCTTGTCCTACGAGTTAGAAGAATACGCAGAAGATTTAGCGGCGTTTCTAGCCGCGCTAGAACTCCCTAGCGTTTATATTAATGCCCATTCGATGGGTGCGTCTGTTGTTACTTTATTTCTCAATCGCTACCCTCAACAAGTGGAAAAAGCCATACTCACTTGTAGCGGCATTTTTGAGTATGATGAAAAGTCTTTTACCACTTTTCACAAATTCGGCGGCTATGTCGTCAAGTTCCGCCCTAAGTGGTTGGGTAAAATTCCGCTGATGCATCGGTTCTTTATGGCTCGCTTTCTTCATCGCAGTATTCCTTCACCCCTAAGTCAGGCTTTTTTAGAAGATTTTCTCCTAGCAGACTATGCAGCAGCATTAGGGACGATTTTCACGTCAGTGAGCCAAAAGGCATCATTTCTGCTGCCTTTTA
>JAAHGE010000195.1 GCA_010672635.1 Desertifilum sp. SIO1I2
TTTTAAGTTCATTCACCAGATCTATAACGATCGATGAGAGGATTTTGAAAGTACATCCCTTTCTACTTAGTTTAGGGATTTCACTCTTCTCATCGATCGTTATAGATCTGGTGAATGAACTTAAATCATCCTCAAAAGACTACCGATAAAAATGCTCCTCTCCCCATTGCCAAAGGGCATCAAAGATAGGTTTGAGCTTTTGCCCATGTTGGGTTAGGGAATATTCAACTCTCAAAGGCATCTCCTGAAAATCATGGCGGTAGATCAGCTCATGCTGTTCTAACTCACGCAATTGTTGAATCAGCATCTTTTCCGTAATACCCGGTACAGAGCGCTTTAACTCGCCAAAGCGCATCGATTTTCCTTGAAGTTTCCACAGAATCAAAATTTTCCATTTGCCCCGAAGCACTTGAATCGCCGCATCAACCGGGCACTTGTATTGTTCCTGTTGGGTATCCATTCTGACTTGAGTCATGTTCTTAAACTTGAGGGTACTGACTAAAAAGTAAGTTCTGTACAGGTAGCGAATGCCAACCTATCATCAGGGTAACAAGCAATAGAACCTTTACACCGAAAGCTTCAGGAGAGACAACATGAAGGTTTTGATCGTTTTCGCACATCCGGAACCCAAGAGTTTTAACGGCGCAATGTTTCAAACCGCGATCGCCACTCTAAAAGCCGCTGGACATGACGTTCAATACTCCGATCTTTACGCCATGAAGTTCGATCCGGTGTCCGATCGCCGTAACTTTATTTCTACTAAGGATTCTGAGTACTTTAAGCAGCAGATGGAGGAATTATACGCAACTGAAATGGGTAGCTTTGCTCCAGAGATTGAAACCGAAATGCAGAAATTAGAATGGTGCGATCTGATGATCTGGCAGTTTCCATTATGGTGGTTTAGTGTACCCGCAATTTTGAAGGGTTGGGTCGATCGAGTTTTTGCGATGGGGCGCGCGTACGATCGCGAACACATTTATGAAACGGGACGATTTCGCGGTAAACAAGCGATGCTTTCCTTGACAGTAGGTGGTTCAAAGGAGGCTTATCTTGACGGTGGTTTCAATGGCGATATCAGCGCAATTCTGCGCCCAATCCAGCGGGGAATGCTTCAGTTTACTGGTTTTGATGTCCTTGCCCCCTATATTGTCTATGCTCCTGTTCGACAAACCGATGCAGTTCGCCAGAGTATTCTTGATGACTTTTCTCAGCGATTGCAAACCATTACAAGTGAATTACCGATCGCTGTCGGTCAGTATTAGGGTAGGCGTTTCTATTAAGAAGATTAATGACACCATCAGGAGTAGAAAGTGAAAATACTCATCTCTTCGTTTGCCATCGATGTACGGTGTTGGCGATCGCCAGCATCAATTTCTACCCGATCTTCAGCAGATATTTGACCAGCAATTCTGTTGGAGGAACAAGCCCAGTGGCGCTTCTCTAATGGCTATGTACAGAATATTGCAGCGGCGATCGCGCTGCTGGACGCATCTACACAATCTGGGTGAAGCCTCCACTCCAACTGTACTCGAGCGAATCCAGAGGTTAGGAAATTGGGTGGATTGGCATGGAGAAATAATCACGCTTCCCAAAGACCAACTCCCATCTCATTTGCAGATGAATTTACAGTGGCAGTATCACCTGGCGATAGATACAACTCGGCTTCGAGAAGAGTTAGGCTATGTTGAACCCATACCTGAAGCGGAAGCGTTGCGGCAAACCATTACCTGGGAGCAAGAAAACCTGAACGCAACCCGTCCAGAGTAGTTGAACGGTTAGTTGACAGAGGATAAAGCGATGAAATGACAAACCAAGGATTATTCTTCCAATTGCTAATTTTGTGATAACTCAGCTATGTTGCGACGTTTATCTTCCAGTTTAACCTCGATCAAAATTGGTTTAATTCTAATTGCGATCGCCTTCGTTGCTCTCTTTTTTCTCCAATCACAGGTTGCCTTACATCTCAACCTGCTAATTTTCTCATTGGTTAATCAACGCGGTCAAGTCATCACTGATAGTCCAGAAATCATTGATTTTAGAAGAATAATTGCTGGCGGCTATCTCCTTCAAAACGTTTATATCTTCTTGACAGGCCTTGTTTTTCTGATTGCTGGACTATTCAAACAAACCAATCGTTAAGAAAAAATTGTACTCCACAGATAATGTATGAACTAACCTACCAAAGCTTTATGCCAGATCGTGAAGAGTTTTATGACAATCCAGATGTAAGAGCAAAGTACAGTGCCCGTCGTACTCAACCTGACAATCCCAATGAGACGCTGGAACGCCCAATTTTTCTAGAACTTGCAGGCAGTCTCAACCAACTTGACATCATCGATCTCGGATGCGGAGATGCATCGTTTGGCAAAGAAGCGCTCCTACAAGGGGCACGCTCTTACATTGGCATCGAAGCCTCTAGAGCAATGGTTGACCTTGCTTTAGCGCAACTAACCAACACATCAGGGAAAGTGCATCATGAGCGGGTAGAAAACTGGAAGGCACAGAGCGAACAGGCCGATCTGGTATCTTCGCGGCTGGCTCTTCAGTACGTTGAAAACCTCGAACCTATCTTTCAAGAAGCGTATCAAGCCCTTCGTCCCGGTGGGCGAATGATTCTCTCGGTAGAGCATCCTGTGATTACCTCCAACTTTGCGAGTTTAGCAGAGGGTCTTCGTACTACCTGGCTGGTGGACGATTACTTCAAACCGGGCGCACGAGTGCATCAATGGCTCGGACATGAGGTGACAAAGTATCATCGCACGATAGAAGAATACTTTAATCTAGTCGCAACGGCTGGCTTTCAGCTAGAACGTATCCGAGAATCACGCCCTCAACCCCAAAATTTCTCAAGTCAGCAGGAGTATGAGCGGCGTCTGAGAATTCCTCTTTTCCTGTTTATTTCAGCCCGTAAATCAATTCACGCTTCCCCAGCCCGCGATAGAACTTAAGGAGTACATGACGAACCATCTAACTTATGGAACCATATATCAGCTTGATTACGCTCGGAGTGTCTGACCTTGTTCGTTCTACCGCCTTTTACAAGCAGGGGTTGGGTTTACCTGCGAAAGAAGAGTTTGAGGGTGTGACGTTCTTGAATTTGAGAGGAACTTGGCTGGCTCTCTATCCCCGTGAGGCACTTGCAGCCGATGCTCGCATTTCAGCAGCAGGCAATGGTTTTTCAGGGTTTACTCTGGCACATAATGTGAAGTCGAAGGAAGCGGTCAATTCCGTCCTTGAACAAGCAAAAGTGGCAGGAGCGACCATTCTCAAACCCGCACAAGATACTGATTGGGGCGGGTATTCTGGTTACTTTGCCGATCCCGATGGTTATCTGTGGGAAGTCGCCTGGAACCCCCATTTTGATTTGACAAATGATTAGCTGTTGGTCGCGACAGGAGTAATCAAATCATGGCTCAAGTCACTCCACAAAATATCAATTCAAGCTTTGTTGTGCTTGATGATGCAAATAATGCAATTGCGATCGCTTGATGCCAGCAGAACAGCCATAGCGAGCGTGAAGAACGCTGTATGCAGCCAAGCTAAAATAAATATGGTTACTGAAGCTATTCGGCTGGGGCAACTGGTGCGGCAATTGACGGCACCTCAACCCGCTTCAAAAGTTAGAAGCGAGCAAGCGCGATGCGAAAGCTGTTTACGTTTCGCCAGTCTTAATTCTGTTTCGGCTCGTAATGCAAAACAACAACACCGCATTCAAAGGATGTTGATTTTACTAACGCCAAATCTTGTTTACTGTCGAGTTCTTTGAAAATGGACATTCCGTTACCAATTGCGACTGGATTAATGAACAAATGAAACTCATCAATTAGTTTATGGTGGATAAGAGCCGATACAAAGGTTGCACCACCATACGCGATGATATCGTTTCCCTCCTGGTTTTTAAGTTGAGTGATTTCGTCCACAAGATCGCCCTTGGCTAGCACCGTATTGTTCCATTCTGACTGGTTCAGCGTTTTGGTAAAGACAACTTTGTGCGTGTCTGTAAATTTCTTTCCGGCAATAAAATCCTCATCATCGGGATTTGCAGCAACACCCGCCCAGTGAGGAATAAACCCTTCGGCAAGTTTTCGTCCCAGCACAATACAGTCAACCGGGGCAGCGATCGTTTCAACATACTGTTTCAACGCATCATCCCAATTCCACACCATAAAATCCATCTCACCATTGGAACCTGCAATGTATCCATCAACGGTCATTTGGACTTGTAGTTTCAATTTCCTCATGGTCGTATCTACCTCTGTTATGACTTTTGCGATGAATGTCTTTGTGATGAACGTTTATTACCTTTACCGATCTGCTCTAGCGGAACTGCCTGACACCTCCCCAACCCTACCGTCAACCACAGGGAACTGTCTTGAACAAAAGCGACAGAGGCTCAGAATTTATCGTTTGCGACTAACTTGAGCCGGAGTTTGGCCGATAAAGCGTTTTAGCGATCGCGTCAGATGGGGCTGATCTGCATAGCCTGCTCGGTCAACCGCATCGAGGATCGATACGCCCTGTTCCAGCAAATCTGCTGCCTGTTGCGCCCGTTCAATCTGCTGGATGGTGCAATGCGTCAACCCAGTGGCTTGGATAAAGTGACGCTGAATCGAGCGCAGCGATTCCTTCGGAGTTGCACTCTGCGCTAGTCGCCCTTGCTGTTGTCTGCGTAAGACGGCATCCACGATCGGCTCCCGCACCAGTAGTCCCTCGCGCACGAGCCGATCCACGAAGGTATCGGCATCATCAAAATTGGGAAATTGCCAAGCCGAGTGATTCAGCCAGAAAGATTGACTTGTTGCTTTTGGTAGGGTTGTCGCGTTATCGACCAGGCTACTGACAGGCAGATGAGGCATAAAGGTGCCCAGCTTAAACTGGATACCCAAAAACTCGGCGTTTGCAGGGCAGGGAGCAGGCGTCGCGCGTGTCTCTGGTCCTCGCAGCGTTAGCGTCATCTGACCATCCTGTTTCGTCACGACGATTTCCCAGTGGCTTACAGCACGCGAGATAAAAGAACCCGCATTCTCACTTTGCGTCTGCCAGATTGTTTCGACAAAAGATGATTCGGATGGTCTTTCCTCAAAGATAAAGATCATGCTTCTGCCTTTTGGGTGCCAGGTTTAGGTTGAAGCGTCAGGCATCCATGATGCCGTTAAACAAGAAAAGAGGAATCTTCTAACAGGGTGAACTTGTAACTTAACAAAGGGGAAAAGAAGACAAGTGAATTTAGTACATAAGTACCGATATAATCAAATCGGTTCATCTGGCACGCGCAAAGCGCGATCGCCTTCTATGATGCTGTGTTACCAACATTAGGTTATCAGCGAATAATGGAGCATCCGAGGGCGATCGCTTACGGCAAGCAGTACCCCGAATTTTGGGTGGGAACCCTATTTGACAAGCAACCTGCAACGGCTGCTCGATCGCGCCCACCAAAAAAGCTGTTCACGCCTTCTACAAGGCAGCATTAGCGGCAGGAGGCAAAGACGAAGTTACCCCTGGTGGCAGACCTGACTATAGTGAACCGTGATGGACACAAAATAGAAGCCGCCTTCTGGGATGAGCAACTTGAGCAGTAACTCAACCAGAACAATGCTTGAACAGAGTATGAGTCGTTTTTAGATGCAGGATAAAACTATGGAATTCCACCGGGGTCGTCCGATCGATCATCTCCATCTTCGGGTTGCTGATGTTGATGCCAGCAAACGGTTTTACCAAGCAGTGTTGAGATCGCTAGGACGCGATATTGATGGTGAAGGGGACGGCTACTTTTTTGCTGATGAGTTGTTTGTCGATCGGGCAGATAGTACACCATCAAAAGTTCATCTTGCCTTCCAAGCCAACGATGAAGCAACCGTACAGCAGTTTTATCAGGCAGGACTGGCAGCAGGAGGGCGAGACAATGGTGCGCCCGGTGAGCGGCACTACCATCCAGGATATTATGCTGCCTTTTTGCTAGACCCCGATGGCAACAATATCGAAGCGGTTTGCCACGGAGTGGCAGAGCGATCGGCTCCTTCAGTCGTGATTACAACTCCTAGACCGTTATTAAGTTGAGTTGGTTACAGTAAGTAAAGTTATTTTCGTGCCCCAATGCAGACTTTAACTGGACTTGTCGTTCTTTTGTCCCTGCTACAGGGCTGTGCCTCCCAGCCTTTCATTGCTATGAGTGATTCGCCAAACCCTTCTCATTCTCAGTCACTAGAGGTAGCCAGTGTTGCCGCAGCAAACCCCAGTCGTTCTCAGGAGATTGAATTTAAGCTGAGCGACTATCAATGGCAAAACCGCATCCTGCTGGTCTTTGCCCCCTCAACCGATTCATCTCAGTATCGCCAACAGATGCAGACATGGCAGGCAGACGCGGCAGGGACAGACGATCGCGATCTGAAACTGGTGCAAATTCTGGGGACTGGAGAGAGCCAGGTTGATGGGCGATCGCTCAGTTCAGCATCAGCGGATAGACTGAGGCAACAGTTTGGGATTCCTCCTGAAGAGTTCGCAGTGATTCTTGTGGGTAAGGATGGTACAGAGAAGCAACGGAGCCAAACTCCAATTGATTTAGCGATGCTGTTCCGCACGATCGATGCGATGCCAATGCGTCAGCAGGAGATGCGCTCCCGTCAGTAGTGGCAGTGAGGGGTGTCTGTTCGTCCTGGCTCTTCACCTCTGCGGTCTTGAATGCGAAGCAACAGCAACGGGTTAGCCAGTGTCTGCGTTGCTGATGACAGATGCAGAATCAATCAGGGGGCGATCGCTATCCTGGATGAGATTGAGCGGGAATTGAGCCAGTGGTATGGCGATCGGCGTTTGGCAGTGTAAGATAGTACGCGAGGATTTATGTTTGGTATGGAAAATATTGAGTATGTGCCAGTTAGCTAATCAGCTATTTGCACGCTGGTTCAGTCCGAAAAGCGATCTGCGGCGGTTGAAGCAGAATTGAGGCGATCGGAGAGAGTAGATGAATCAGTCCAGCATTCACGGTGGTTGCCTGTGTGGAACAGTGGCCTTTGAAGTGAACCCACCATTCCAGAAGATGCTTCATTGCCATTGCTCGCGGTGTCGCAAAGCCACGGGCACAGGCCATGCCACCAATTTAACTGTTGAACCCAGCCAGTTTCGCTGGCTCTCAGGGGAGGAAGCGATCGCCCAGTATGATCTTCCTACAGCAAAACACTTCGGCAAATGGTTTTGCAGCCATTGCGGGTGCCCGGTGCCACGACTAACGCGCGACGGCAAGATCGTAACGATTCCCGCTGGCTCGTTGGATACAGTCCCGCCTATCACTCCGACCGATCGCATCTTCTGGGCATCGAGAGCGCCGTGGGATTGTGCCAGCGGCGGACTGCCAACCCATGCTGAGTATCCAGAGTCCTGGTAGAGCAAGAACATGCCTGACGCCATGAACCTTCAAGGGAGGAGGTAATGATGCGTATCTTGTTATCCACGATTGGATCGCGGGGCGATATTCAGCCGCTGGTGGCGATCGCGTTAGCATTGCCAGCCCTCGACTAGGATTCACCTGTGCATGTCGCCTGATTTTCGCATTCTGCAAATGTACGACCAGCACTACTGGGCACAACGAATTCACAATCTCGGTATTAGAACTGGGGAACCATCGGTCAACTTTTACCAAGTCTCGACCATACCACTTGACTTTGTATTCCAGTTGTCGAACCATCTCACCCCATCCCGCATCACTGATGGCACGGGCAAGCTTGTGATTCTTGACCATGTTTTTCACCACCAACGACTCAATGGCAATCGTTTGATTTTCACGAATCAACCGAGTCGTCAGTTTGTGCAAATGGTCTTTTCTGGAATTAGCAATTCCAGCTTGAATCCGGGCAACTTTCAGCCGCGCTTTCTCTCGATTTCGAGAACCTTTCTGTTTGCGGCTCAACGCTTTTTGCGCCTGACGCAGTTGCTGGTAACGCTTATTAAAATGCTTGGGATTAGCAACCTTTTCACCTGTACTCAGCGTGACCAGACTGGTGATTCCAGCATCCAACCCAACTGCTTGATTGACAGGCTTCAACGTCAAA
>JAAHGE010000196.1 GCA_010672635.1 Desertifilum sp. SIO1I2
CTTGCGCTTAAATCAGGGGGGAGTGATGCCAATTATTTTCGCCTCTGCGGTTTTGGTTTTACCCGAAGCTTTAGCGGGTTTTGCTAGAAGTGAAACATTATTGCGAGTTGTTCAGTATCTCAGACCCACCGGGCCGACACCTTGGCTTTACGTTCTGATTTACCTAACCCTCATTCTGTTCTTTAGCTACTTTTATGCAACGCTCATTTTGAACCCCATCGATCTGGCTCAAAACCTCAAAAAGATGGGATCGAGCATTCCTGGAATTCGCCCAGGTCGGGCTACCAGCGAATATATTGAACGAGTGCTGAATCGGCTGACCTTTTTGGGCGCAATCTTCTTAGGGTTAGTGGCAATTGTTCCAACGGCGGTTGAAAGTGCAACCCAAGTCAGAACATTTCAAGGATTGGGAGCCACCTCGTTGCTGATTTTGGTGGGCGTTGCGATTGATACGGCCAAGCAAATTCAGACTTACGTGATCTCTCAACGTTACGAAGGAATGGTGAAACAATAGTGGCGCGATTGATTTTTTTAGGTCCTCCCGGTTCAGGTAAAGGAACGCAAGCCGGAAATTTAGCGAAAACCTGGCAAATCCCCCATATTTCAACGGGCGAAATTTTGCGGACTGCTGTAACCCAACAAACGCCTTTAGGACAAAAGGCTCAGTCCTATATGGATAAGGGCGAACTGGTTCCCGATCGGTTGGTATTAGACTTGGTGCAGGAGCGTTTGCATCAGTCGGATACTGAGTCGGGGTGGATCTTAGATGGTTTTCCGCGCAATGTGACTCAAGCGGAAGCCCTCGATCGGATGCTGTCAGATATTCACCAACATTGCGATGCTGCGATTAATTTGGAAGTGCCAGATGAGGTGATCGTGCAGCGGATGCTGGCTAGAGGTCGCAAGGATGATAACGAGGAGACGATTCGCCGCCGTTTAGAAGTCTATCGCGATGAAACAGCGCCGTTGGTTGATTTTTACCATCAGCGCCAGCAATTGACTTCAATTGATGGCAATCAATCGATGGAAGCGGTTACTCACGCTATTCAGCAAGCGATTGGAGCTTAGTTTAATAATTTGTTTTTGAACAGTCAGATGTAGCCATCGGGTTACATCTTTCCGTATGAACATTTGATAAGATATATTAAAGGCCTGCGACTCGCGGGAATCTTTTGCTGTCCCTACAGCAATTACTGTCATCATTTGAGGAATTGCAACATTGGCTAAACAAGACTTAATCGAAATGGAAGGAACCGTTACGGAATCTTTGCCAAACGCAATGTTTCGCGTCGATCTCGATAATGGGTTTAATGTTTTAGCTCATATCTCTGGGAAGATTCGCCGCAACTATATCAAAATTCTTCCGGGCGATCGCGTTAAGGTCGAACTGACCCCCTACGACTTGACCAAAGGTAGAATTACTTACCGTCTCCGCAAAAAATAAGTGACTGGGCAGCCAATTTGCCTGCTGGAATTTGGGTAGAGGAAACCTAATATTGAATTTTAGTCACTATTATTTGACAAACTACCTCAAAAAGTGATATCGTATCATATTTGTAGTGTTGCCGAATAGGGCATGAAAGTTCGATCTTCAGTTCGTAAAATCTGTGAAAAGTGTCGCATTATTCGCCGCAAAGGTCGAGTAATGGTTATCTGTTCTAACCCAAAGCATAAACAGCGTCAAGGGTAAGAACCTGCCAAACCAGTGTCAGACGTGTAGGCACTCAGCGCCGTCTGGAATATTGAGAATTGTAGAGTGAAAAACAAGATAAGGGAGAAAAAAGCGTGGCACGGATTGCTGGTGTAGACCTTCCACGCGATAAGCGTGTCGAAATTGGTCTGACCTACATCTACGGAATTGGGCTGACGCGGTCTAAAGAGATTTTAGCGGCAACTGGAGTCAATCCAGACACCCGAGTTAAAGATTTAAGTGACGCCGACGTTGCTGCTTTGCGGCAGGCCGTAGAAACAAACTACCAAGTTGAGGGGGACTTAAGGCGCTTAGAAGCGATGAACATTAAGCGCCTTATGGACATCGGAACCTACCGAGGGCGGCGTCACCGCATGGGCTTACCCGTTAGAGGACAGCGGACTCGCACTAATGCTCGGACTCGTCGCGGAACTCGTCGTACGGTGGCGGGTAAGAAGAAAGCCTCAGCGAAGAAATAAGTTTGCTGACAACAGAGCAACTTTTGCTCTCGTTCAATCTGAAGCTATTGAGTCAATACAATCGATATGGCGCGACAAGTCAAAAAATCCGGGGCAAAAAAGCAGAAACGCAATGTTCCTAGTGGAGTAGCCCACATTCAATCCACCTTCAACAACACCATCGTTTCGATTACCACACCCAACGGCGAAGTCATCTCTTGGGCTTCGGCGGGTTCAAGTGGATTCAAAGGCGCGAAGAAAGGCACCCCTTTCGCTGCTCAAACGGCTGCGGACAACGCAGCACGGCGGGCAATGGATCAAGGGATGCGCCAAGTAGAAGTTATGGTGAGCGGACCAGGTGCCGGTCGGGAAACCGCAATTCGGGCCCTACAAGGCTCTGGGCTAGAGATCACCTTAATTCGGGACGTTACCCCCATTCCGCACAACGGTTGCCGTCCGCCCAAACGGCGTCGAGTTTAGGGAACTCCAGTTCCTTTATTACTCTGTTGCTGTGTCAGCCTTGAGGCTTGGGTTGGCTCCACTCGGAAAAAACAGCAACAGAAAACTACAGTGAACAAGATACTAGGTTGGGTCAAGTCTGCCCCCTAGAATTCAGGCGAAGGGAGGTCGCTCCGTGGCGCAGTTTCAGGTTGAGTGCGTAGAATCCTACACCGAAAAGGATCAAAGTCAGTACAGTCGATTTATTTTAGAACCTTTAGAGCGCGGTCAAGGAACCACCGTGGGCAACGCGCTCCGAAGAGTTTTGTTATCTAACTTAGAAGGCTCCGCAGTCACCGCCGTGCGAATTGCGGGAGTTAATCACGAATTTGCAACCATTCCAGGCGTTCGCGAGGACGTTCTGGATATTTTGCTCAACATGAAGGAAATAGTGTTAAGAAACTATTCCTCACAGCCCCAAATTGGGCGCTTGTTGGCGAGCGGGCCGGCAACTGTCACCGCTGAAATGTTTGACGTCCCATCCGATGTCGATCTGATCAATGGCAGTCAGTACGTGGCAACCCTGGCTCCAGGGGCAACCCTAGAGATGGAGTTTCGGATTGAAACCGGAACGGGCTATCGCTCTGTCGAACGGAGTCGGGATGAAGCCACAGCGCTCGACTTTCTGCAACTTGATGCGATTTTCATGCCCGTGCGGAAAGTGAACTATACCGTTGAAGATGCCCGCGTTGGGGGGTCTTTGGAAAAAGACCGCCTGATTATGGACATCTGGACGAATGGCAGCCTCACCCCGCAAGAAGCCTTATCCCAGGCTGCAAACATTCTCGTCGATCTGTTTAATCCGCTCAAGGATATTACCTTCGAGCAGATGAAAGACGAAGCGCCTGATAGCGAAGATCCCACTAGCCAAATTCCAATTGAGGAACTCCAGCTTTCTGTACGGGCTTACAACTGTCTGAAGCGGGCCCAAATTAATTCCGTTTCCGACCTGTTGGATTACACCCAAGAGGATCTCTTAGAGATCAAGAACTTTGGTCAGAAATCAGCAGAAGAAGTTATTGAAGCCCTACAAGTTCGCTTAGGGATTACGCTTCCTCACGAGAAGCCCTCAAAAACCTAAAGCATCCGTTGGTCAACGGTCTGAATTTTTTCAGTCTGAACCAACGGTTTATTGTCCACCTTAATCCGTCACTATACTATGCGTCACCGTCGTCGCGTACCCCAACTTGGCAGACCTGCTGACCAACGTCGAGCGCTGTTAAGAGCGCTAACTACTGAACTGATTCGTCACGGGCGAATTACAACGACTAAAGCTAGAGCGAAAGCGGTTCGGGCTGAAGCTGAAAAAATGATTACTTTGGCTAAAGATGGGTCGCTTGCTTCTCGTCGTCAAGTGCTGGGCTATCTGTACTTGAGTGGCTCTCCCGATAAGGATCAGCACCGTCGGGAGAAAAAGCAACTCGTTCATGCCCTGTTTGAGCAAGCGCCGAACCGTTATGGCGATCGCAATGGCGGTTACACGCGCATTCTTCCTACGGTACGCCGTCGGGGAGATAACGCTGAAATGGCGATTATTGAACTGGTTTAGGTGAATCGTCCTTTGTTGTGGATTTTCCAACAACAAAAGGCAAAACGCCATGAATAGCGGACAACAGACGACAGACAAGCAGCGAGTTGCCCTGGTAATTCAATACCTGGGCACTCATTTTCATGGTTGGCAGCGACAAGCCCAAGAACGTACCGTTCAAGCAGAGATTGAAGCGGTTTTAGCTGATATCCTCCAACGTCCCGTTAGCGTGACTGCCGCAGGCAGAACCGATACAGGCGTTCACGCGGCCGCCCAAGTGGCACATTTTGATGCCACCGGCCCCATCCCGGCTCATCGCTGGGCCAGCGTTTTAAATTCGCGACTGCCCAACGATATCCTAATTCGGGCTTCGGCCGCAGTGGAATCGAACTGGCACGCACGGTTCTCGGCGATTTGGCGGCGCTACCGCTATACGCTATATACAGAACCCCAACCCAACTTGTTTGTACGTCCCTTTAGTTGGCATTATTATTATGAGCCGCTAGATGAAACCCTAATCCAAGAAGCGCTAACGCCGTTAATCGGTCGCCATCATCTGGCTGCATTTCACCGAGCTGGCTCGAATCGGACCCACTCTTGGGTAGACGTGCAAGCAGCTCTTTGCCGTCGCAGTGGTTCGATCGTCTCCATTGAAGTGCAGGCTAACGGTTTTTTATATGGCATGATGCGGTTGCTGGTGGGTCTGTTAGTGGAAGTGGGGCGAAAAGTGCGATCGCCGACAGACTTTCAATCCATCTGGACAGAAGAACGGCGCGATCTGGTAAAATATGCCGCGCCCGCTCAGGGATTATGCTTTTTGCGCGTGGGTTATCCCCAATCTCCCTTTCCCCCAGAAATCTGGTTTGACAGTCAACCCCAATTTCTCTTGCCGCAAGCCTCAGACTTAAAAGCTGTTAATCTTTAACCCCTAGCTGTTACTCTTTTTAACCTCCGATGAACAAAACATACCTTCCCCCTGTAGACACCATCGAGCGTAACTGGTACGTTGTCGATGCTGAAGGTCAACGCCTGGGTCGTTTGGCCAGCGAAGTTGCGAACGTTCTGCGCGGCAAAAACAAACCCACTTTCACCCCCCATATGGATGTCGGCGACTTCGTGATTGTGATCAACGCCGAGAAAATCGCAGTCACCGGGAAAAAACGTACCCAAAAACTGTATCGCCGTCACTCCGGTCGTCCTGGCGGGATGAAAACCGAAACCTTTGCTAAACTGCAAGCTCGCATCCCCGAACGGATTATCGAGCAAGCTGTCAAAGGGATGTTACCGAAGAACTCTTTGGGTCGCCAACTGTTTACCAAGCTGAAAGTGTATCCCGGTTCTGCTCATCCTCACGAAGCGCAAAAACCCCAAACCCTTGAAATCAAGACTATTCCAGGAGGCTAAAACCCATGCAAGCAACTGAACAAAATCGCCCGACTGAGCAAAATCGCGCTGTTTATTGGGGAACCGGACGCCGCAAGTCTTCTATTGCGCGGGTTCGCCTGATTCCCGGTGAAGGTCAATTAACGATTAATGGCAAACCGGGCGACCTGTATTTACAGTTCAACGCCGGTTATCTGAATGCGGCGAAAGCACCTTTGGAAACTTTGGGCCTAGAGAACGAGTACGACATTCTGGTCAACGTCCAAGGTGGCGGCTTAACCGGTCAGGCTGATTCGATCCGTTTGGGAGTGGCTAGAGCGCTTTGTCAGCTCGACCCCGATAACCGCAAGCCTCTGAAAGTTGAAGGCTACCTGACCCGCGACCCCCGCGCGAAGGAACGGAAGAAATACGGTTTGCGGAAGGCGCGTAAAGCTCCTCAATTCTCCAAACGCTAGGATGGCAGATTGGGGTTGCACTCTTGGCAACGCTAAAATTAATGTAGAGCAGCGAATTGGGAAGTTAGAACTATGGCAAAATCTGATATTCATCCGCAGTGGTACCCAGACGCCAAGGTTTACTGTAATGGCGAACTGGTGATGACCGTGGGTTCGACAAAACCGGAACTACACGTTGATGTGTGGTCGGGCAATCATCCCTTCTTTACGGGAACTCAGAAAATTATTGATACGGAAGGTCGGGTTGAGCGCTTTCTCCGCAAGTATGGGATGGTGTCTGGCGACCAGGCTGCTGAGTCCGGGAAGAAGAAAAAGTAGCGACGACCCTCATAGCATTAAGTTGATAATTTGTCAAGGCGTTGAGGGCGATCGCCAAACGCCAAAGATTCAGACAAATTGGTCGCCTATTCTTAACATTGGACAAAACAGAGGGTCGTTATATGGCTGATGCTTACCTGTTGGATAAACTCAAATCTGTAGAGCAGACTTTTGAAGAACTGACTCGACGTTTAGCAGATCCGGATATTGCAACCGACCCAACGGAACTGCAACGGGTTGCCAAAGCGCGGGCATCCTTAGAAGAGGTAGTGAATACCTACGAGGTTTGGAAAAACGCCACAGAAGAGTTACAAGGGGCTAAACAAGTCCTGAAAGAAGCCAATAACGACCCCGATCTCCAAGAAATGGCAGCGATGGAAGTCGCTGAGTTGGAGTCTCAGATTCAAGAACTCGAACATCGGTTAACAATTTTACTGTTACCCCGCGACCCCAATGACGATAAGAACATCATGTTGGAAATTCGGGCGGGGACGGGCGGCGATGAAGCCAGTATTTGGGCAGGAGATTTGGTGAGGATGTATTCTCGCTACGCTGAAACCCAAGGATGGCAGGTGAGTTTGGTGAGCGAGTCGCTGGCAGATATGGGTGGCTTTAAAGAAGCGATCCTGGAAATTAAAGGCGATCAGGTTTATAGTAAGTTGAAGTTTGAAGCCGGGGTTCATCGCGTGCAGCGCGTTCCGGTGACGGAAGCGGGCGGGCGCGTCCACACTTCTACGGCGACAGTGGCGATTATGCCGGAAGTGGATGATGTGGAAGTTGAGATTGACCCTAAAGATATTGAAATGACGACGGCGCGATCCGGGGGTGCGGGCGGTCAAAACGTCAACAAGGTAGAAACGGCGGTTGACTTGATCCACAAACCTACGGGAATTCGAGTCTTTTGTACGGAGGAGCGATCGCAACTCCAAAACCGCGAACGGGCAATGCAGATCCTGCGGGCGAAGTTATACGAGATCAAGCTGCGCGAACAGCAGGAAGAAGTGACCTCAATGCGGCGATCGCAAGTGGGAACCGGAGCGCGATCGGAGAAAATCCGCACCTACAACTATAAGGATAACCGGGTTACAGATCATCGCTTAAACCAAAACTTCAGCTTATCCCCCGTGCTTGAAGGCGAAATTGAAACCCTAATTCAAACCTGTATCTCTCAAGATCAACAAGAACGCATGGAAGAACTCGCCTCAGAAAGTGCTGTCTCTCGTTAATGCAAGGGTAAGTTCTCGTTAGTAGAGGGGGTTTGGGTTCAGGCGAACTTGGCGATCTCCTCTATCCCGACTAGAGCAAGAGTAGGGCGATTAAAATACAATGAGCGATCGCAAGTTCATCCTAGAAGAAATTCGTAACAAATTTGTTAGGGATGAGTTTGAATTCTCAAAGCACGCGGTCGATCAGTCCATCTTGCGCCAGATTAAAGTCTACGAAATTAAAGAAGCTGTTGCTAACGGTCAACTCATTGAAGACTATCCTACTGATAAGTATGGCCCTAGTTGTCTGATCTGCGGATTGACTCAGACTCGACGACCGATCCATATTCAATGTAGCTATCCTAGCCGAGCATTGATTAAAATCATTACCCTGTGTAAACAAACACATTTGAGATAAACAAGTGTATGGCAGCAGCAGCAGCAGCAATACAGAAGCATGCAAACCGTGAAGTTCAGTAATTGGCATGATATTGACTAAATAATCT
>JAAHGE010000197.1 GCA_010672635.1 Desertifilum sp. SIO1I2
GCCTAAGCCGACGATTGTAAAGATAAAAAATCGAATGACTTTTTCCGGTATGAGTTGAATTTGTGAGGTGGGTTGTACTTTCAATCCATTTTGGGATTGAACTTCATGACTACTTTTCACAGCATTTTTTGCCATCAATTTATTGACAATTTCTGAGATGACGGAGGGGATTTTTGGATTGATTTCATGAACTGAGGGTGCAGTTTTTGCAATATGACAATGTACCAACTCCATTGGGTCATTTGATTCAAAGGGTAATTTTCCTGTGAGTAATTCGTAAAAAGTCACGCCCAACGAATAAAAGTCAGTTCGATAATCAATTCCTCGATTCATCCTGCCAGTTTGTTCCGGTGAAATATAAGCTAATGTTCCTTCTAAGACCTTGGGATTTACCAAGGCTTGGGTTTCTCTTGGAAGTAAAGATGCAATACTAAAGTCGATTAATTTTATTTGTTTAGTTTCGGGATTGATTAAAATATTGTTGGGTTTGATGTCTTTGTGAATAATGCGCTCTTGATAGAGAATATTTAAGGTATTGCAAAGAGCGATCGCCAGAACTAAAAACTCCCTCAAAGATAGGGCATTTTCTTCTTTTAATGCCCATTCTTTCAAAGAAACGCCTCCAAAATCTTCCATTATCAAGGCATAACCGTTTCGATAGGGTTCTAGGCTATAAGTTTGGATAATTCCAGGTTGATGAATATTTTTAGCAATGGTATATTGATTGCGAAACTGCACCAATTCACTGAAACTGGGATACTCTGTTTTCAGCAGTTTGATGACGACAGGCAATCGGTCGCGGGTACGGATAGCCCGATAAACTAAGGTGCGAACCCCTAAATAAATGGCTTCTAAAATTTGATAGTTGGGAACTTCAACAGTTGGATGATGAGTTGTATTTTGGTAAGAGTTATTCATATCTGTTGTGGTTTAACAATGGCTCGTTGAGGAGTTGTTAAAATGGACTTCATCAATAGGCAGATTTTGCAATCCGACAAGGAGACGGCAGCAATCTGTTATGCGCTATATCCTAGCCATCTTTTAATGACAGTGAAAGCGGGAAATTCCTGAAGCTTGTGGGGACAACAGTTTTTATCGACTTAACTAATTATTACATCTCACCTAACCCGAACAAGATCCTGGCAGCTTAACTCAGGGGTTAGGTTTACAGCTTATACGCAGCAAGCAGCAGGTATATACGCTCAATGGAAAAACTCAAAGAAAGATAAAGGCGATCGCACTTTGCGGTTTTTCAGGTCATGTGTTGGCGGAGATGACGGCGAACGAGTAAAGAAGTTACGAGAAAATCCCGATATTTTACAGAATAACGATTTGACAAAGGCTGCGGGGATGGCGATCGCGCTCGGCCTTGGCAAAGTAGCCGCTAGGGAGAAGTTTCCTGAGAGTTTTATCTAGCGACGAATAAAGACATATCTCTCCTGCAAACACTTGAGTGGGGTTTCCGCCCAGTCCGGTTTAGCACTAACCCAGCAGACCTTGCCTGTATCTAGAGATAGGAATGTGTAATAGGGTGGAGAGGATTTTGGAAGAAAGGTGATATTCTCCTCTGTGAGTGTGTTGTGTGGAGTGTTTAATTTATGGTTACTTCTCCTTCTAGACCGCAAGGTTCTAGTCGCCTAGACTCCGGGCCGATCCATGCGTCACCGCTAGAGGCGATCGCAGAGAGCAAAAAGCGCTCTAGCAGCCATGCTTGGAGTCCCCTTACCCTACCCACAACACCATTATTCGGGACAGATGGGATACGGGGTAAAGTTGGCGACTTACTTAGCGCCCCCCTAGCGATGCAAGTCGGGTTTTGGGCGGGTCAAATTTTACGCAGTTATGCCCAAACTTCAGGAACGGTGATTTTAGGGCAAGATTCGCGCCATTCTAGCGATATGCTATCCTCTGCCCTCTCGGCAGGACTCACGGCTGCTGGCTTAGAAGTCTGGAATTTGGGCTTGTGTCCGACCGCCTGCGTAGCCTATCTGGCAAACAAGACGGATTCCCTCGGCGGCGTGATGATTTCCGCCAGCCACAATCCCCCAGAAGACAACGGAATTAAGTTTTTTGGTTCAGAAGGCACAAAGTTACCTCAAGCGATGCAAGCGGAAATTGAGGCGGCTTTGCGGGGCGATATTAACGTCCTTTCCACCCAAACCGAATGGGGTCAGCATTTCTATCGCCCGGAATTGGTGAAAGACTATACCGAATCCCTGCATCAACCCCTATTAAAAACCACGAATTTGCAAGGGCTGCGGATTGTTTTAGATTTGGCATGGGGGGCCGCCGTTCAGGTTGCGCCGGAAGTATTCCGCCAGTTGGGGGCCCAGGTGATTTGCTTGCACGATCGCGCCGATGGCGATCGCATTAACGTCCAGTGCGGTTCCACCCACCTAGGAGCCTTACAAGCGGCCGTTGTCCATTACCAAGCCGATCTGGGGTTTGCCTTCGATGGCGATGCCGATCGCGCGATCGCCGTAGACTCCCAAGGACGACCTGTAGATGGCGACTACATCCTGTATCTGTGGGGTCAAACCCTGAAAAATGCCGGATTACTACCCGAAAATACGATTATCTCCACCGTCATGGCCAACCTCGGCTTTGAACGCGCCTGGGAGAAACTCGGCGGTACCCTGATCCGCACCGCAGTCGGAGATCAATACGTCCACGCCGAAATGGTGAAAACCGGGGCAATGCTCGGCGGCGAACAGTCCGGTCACATCCTCTGTCGCCATTACGGGATTTCCGGCGATGGCTTGCTGACTGCCGCACATATTGCTGCAATTGTCAAAGAATCGGGAACCCCGCTAGCCAAATTAATCGATTCCAGCTTCCAAACCTACCCGCAACTGCTGCGGAACGTGCGCGTAGAAGACCGTCAAACCCGCTTAAACTGGCAAGAATGCGACCCCCTGCAACAGGCGATCGCGACTGCAACCCAAGACATGGGCGATCGCGGTCGCATCCTGGTGCGCGCCTCTGGCACAGAGCCAGTTATCCGAGTTATGGTAGAAGCGGCAAGTGCTGAACTCGCCAACCACTGGGCAGATAACCTCGTGCTAGCGGTTCAGCGACACTTAACCTAACCCGGATTGTCTTGGTCAGATCCAAACAAAAAACTCAAGAGCAGCCCTTACCCACCCTTCCGGCTCCTCCCACCAAAAAAGAGCTAGCCGCCCAAAAGCGCAAAGCCGCTAACGATCGCAGCGCCTTCATTGCTGCTGCTGCTCAAGCGATCGCCATCGGAGCCGTACTGGGGGGAATTGGGTTTGCGGTTGGTGGCGACAAAGCCGGACTTGGTGGGTTCGTCGCCACCGTTATCTTGCTGCTGTCTGCCAAGTACCCCCGGCAGGCGATTTGGGCATTTTTAATGTTTCTGCCGATTTCTGGAACCGTCACCTACTCCGTCGGCGGAGGCAGTCCCCTATTCCAACTGGCAAAGGATGCCTTCTACATCCCCGCCCTCTTTGGCTTTTATAAATACTGCCAGCGAGAACGCCTCCCTTTTCTACTGCCCAAAAAATTCGTTCCGTGGGTGTATGCGCTATTGGGGTATTGCGTTCTCGTGATTTTAGCCGTGAACGCCACCCAAGCCTCTGCCCCTGGCGAAAAACCAATTCTCCTGGGAATCTTAGGCTTAAAAGTCTTCATGGGATATATTCCCCTGATTACTTGTGCCTATTATCTCATCCGTTCCAAAAAAGAATTTTTATTCTTAACGCGATCGCACGTCATCTTCGCCATTATCTGCTGTGCCCTGTGCTTTATCCAGTATTCCATGTTGCAATCAGGGCGCTGCGAAGGCACCCGCAACCTCGTCGGCGCAGACCTATTTAAAGCCAACCTTGATGCCCGTTGCTTCGTTGGCGGTTCCCTCGCCTTCAGCCCCCAGGTGAACATGATCCGGTTGCCCGGAACCTTCGTTTCCCCGTGGCACTGGGCTTGGTTCATGATCTCCAACGCCTTTTTCACCTTCGCCACCGCCTTCAGCGATCCTTCCCCCTTGTGGCGACTGATGGGACTGGGGGGAATGGCTTCTGTCTTCGTCTGTGCCGTCATTTCCGGGCAACGGATCGCCTTAATTCTCGTTCCAATCATCACCGTCATCTTACTCGTCCTCACCGGGCAATTCACCAACCTCAAACGCTTCATCCCCATCGCCATCGGTTTAGCCATCCTGCTTGGCGGCGCAATGACCATGTATCCCGAAGTAGTACAAGAACGCTGGGATAGTACCGTCAGCCGTTGGAACGCCTCCCCCCCCACCGAATTTATCGCCGCCCAAGCCGCCCACACCGCCGATAAAACGACCCTATTAGGTGCAGGGATAGGACGCGCCACCAATTCTGCTCGCACCTTTGGCAAAACGACCCTCATTGAAACCTGGTTTCCCAAAATCTTGTATGAAGCGGGTTGGCCTGGGTTAATCTTATTCTTGTTAATGGTGACATCCTTGACGGTTCTCACCTTTAAAGCCTATCGCTCCGTGCGCGATCGCAACTTCCGCAGCTTCGGGGCTTGTTTCTGGGTGTTCATCCTCATTATTAGTTACCAAACCTACTGGTATCCCCTCGATACCGATCCCGTTGCTGTCTATTACTGGTTTTTTGCCGGGGTGCTATTAAGACTGCCCGAAATAGATAAGCGAGAAAGTCTCCAAGCCGACATTCTCGCCCAACAAGCAGAACAAAATAGCAAGAAAAAGCGAGGTAAAAAGAAAGGCAAAGCCAAAACTCGAAAACGAAAATAACTCCCCATCCCCCCATCCTCCACCCCCCCATCCTGCTATGAAAATCTCCGTCATCATCCCCACTTATGGCCGCGAGGAACCTTTGTGCAATAGCCTTGCGGATGTTCTTAAGCAAGATTATCCTAACTTTGAAGTCATTGTTGTCGATCAAACGGCACAACACGAACCTGCGACCCAAACCTATCTCGACGAACTTGCCTCCCAGGGTAAAATTCAGCTTTATCGCGTCAGTTGGGCAAGTTTACCCGGGGCGAGAAATTATGCCGTCCGACGGGCAACTGGAGAAATTATCCTATTTATTGATGATGATGTCGTTCTCCCGGAAGGCTTTCTCGCCGCCCACGCCCGCAACTACGAACGCCCGGAAGTCGGGGCTGTGGCGGGGCGCGTGTTAGACCGGATGAAATTGGGCGATTCTGGGGGAAAATTAACCATAGAAGACTTACCCCCCGCCGCCTGCGATCCGGGGATTGCTTGGTATCATATCGATCTGGTGCATACGGTTAAACCCCAAGCAGTGATTTCGGCGCGGGGTTGTAATATGTCTTTCCGCAAAGAAATTTTCTCGAAATACGGTTTAGCCTTTGACGAACGGTTTCGCGGGAGTGCGGTACGCGAAGAGTCGGATTTTTGCTTGCGAATTCGCTCGACAGGCTACAAAATTTGGTACGACCCGGAAGCGCAGTTAGTGCATTTAGGCGAAGAAACGGGGGGATGTCACGATATTTCGATGCGATCGCTCCAATATCAGATTACCTTCTATCACAATCACTTCTTGATGGGGTTAAAAAACCTCACTCCCGCCCAACAGTTGCGCTTTTATGCCAAGTTATTTGACTGTCACGTTTTAGGCCATCCCCCTTGTAATAAGAGTGGTTCGCCGCTGAAGATGGCGAGTCGGGCGGTTTTCTATGGTTTGGGCTTTTTCGCCGCCTTGAAAACGACATGGCAAAACGGGCAAATTTATAGCCAACTGGATGCTGATTTTTCTGAGCATAGCTCAGTAGCTTCCCCAGCCGCAGCGGAACCTGTCAAAGAGGTATCGGGGTGAAACTGATCGTTTTAGCTTCCCATCCGGTACAGTATCACGCCCCCGTGTTTCGCCAAATGGCGCAGGAGATCGAAGCCAAGGGGGGAGAATGTTTGGTGGTGTATCTATCCGATTTTTCGATCCAAGGCTATCGCGATCGCGATTTTAATACGACCTTTGCCTGGGATGAACCCCTACTAGAAGGCTATCGCTCTACTTTCCTCAATGCCAACGCCCAGGAACAACCCGCAGGCTTTCGCGACTTACACGCGCCGGGATGGATAGATATTCTCAAAGCCGAAAAACCGACGCGGATTTTAGTCACCACCTTAAACTATCAAGGGGCTGTCACTGCCACCTTACAAGCCCGGTTGCGGGGTATTCCCTGTACCCTACGCGCCGAAACCACAGATGTTTCGGTGGTAAGAAGCCCGATGAAGGACAAAGTGCGATCGCTGATCTATCGCACCTCTTACAGCTTATTTGATTCTGCCATTGCGTTTGGCGAATTCAACCGCCAACACCTGATTCGTCATGGCATTTCCCCGCAACGCTTGGGGATGGCTTATTTTAGCGTGCGCGATCGCACCTCAGAAATTCCCGCCCCAGAAAAGCAACACCTGCGTCAAAACCTGCGAACCTCCCTCGGCTTCAACGACGCGCAAACGGTTCTCTTATTTAGCGGTAAACTCATCCCCAAGAAAAACCCCGAACTCATTCTCAATGCGATCGCCCAACTTCCCCCTGAAATTCAGCAGCAGTTAGGGGTAATCTTTTTAGGATCGGGGACATTAGCTGAAAAATTGCAACTTCTCGCCCAGCAACTTGCACCCCTCCCCATCCATTTCGCCGGGTTCAAAAATCAACAAGAACTCCCCCCCTACTATTTAGCCGCCGATGTCCTAGTGTTACCCTCACAACGCCAAGGGGAAGTTTGGGGGTTAGTGGTGAACGAAGCCTTACAAGCGGGTTTACCCTGTATCGTCACTGAAGCGGTGGGTTGTACGGCAGATTTTGCTCACTTTCCCGATTTTCAGACTATTCCAGAAAATGATGCGATCGCGCTAGCCCAAGCCCTTAAACCCCTATTGGGGAAACCCCGCGACTTTAACCGCTATCAAACACAGATGCAAAACTATTCTATTGCAGCCTGCGCTCATCAGATGGCGGAGTTTCTGTGGGACTTGAAATAGCGTCAGTCTGCGGAAGCAAAGACTTGTTGGGCGGCGAACTGAGATTGCTTCGTATTTTAGCACTCCTAAACGTTGACCCCACAAAGGCAGAAACCGGGTTTATCGCCCGGTTTCTCAAGATGTTATTGGGAATTAAACGTATCGGGATCGACGTTTAAGCTGACAGCGCCTTGATCGTAGTCTGGGACTTTAATGGTAATGGGACGCGTCTTCCAGATCTCCTTACAGTATTCGCGAATCGTGCGATCGCTGCTAAACTTACCCATTCGGGCAGAATTTAGAATCGACATCCGCGTCCAATTTTCGCGATCGCGATAGGCTTTGTCCACCTGTGCCTGACAATCCACATAAGCGTGATAGTCGGCAAATAGGAGGTATTGATCGAGATCGAGTAGCGAATTGACAAGCGGTTTAAAGGTTTCGCGATCCCCATGCGAGAAATCTCCCGCCGCAATGCGACCGATGACTTCCTGTAACTCAGGATTTTCGTTAAAGTAAGTCATCGGGTTATAGCCTTCGGCTTTCAGCGCATAGACTTGTTCGGCGGTTAACCCAAATAAGAAGAAATTCTCTGCACCCACTTCTTCGCGAATTTCAATGTTCGCCCCATCTAGGGTACCAATTGTCAGCGCCCCATTCATGGCGAACTTCATATTCCCCGTACCCGATGCTTCTTTACCGGCGGTGGAAATTTGTTCGGATAACTCAGCGGCGGGATAGACCTTTTGTCCCAAGGATACCGAATATCCGGCTAAGAAAACCACCTTCAGTCGTCCGGCGACATCCGCATCATTATTGATAACCGGGGCGATCGCGTTAATCAATTGAATGATTAACTTTGCCAAATAATAACCGGGTGCAGCCTTACCCGCAAAGATAAAGGTACGCGGTTGAATCTCAATTTGGGGATTGCGCTTAATCCGGTTATAGAGGGTAATGATGTATAGCACCATCAACAGTTGGCGCTTGTATTCGTGAATGCGCTTAACTTGCACGTCAAACAGCGAATCGAGATTCACTTCCACATCGTTAAACAGCAGAATATA
>JAAHGE010000198.1 GCA_010672635.1 Desertifilum sp. SIO1I2
CGCTGTAGACGCCCCCACTCGGATCGCTAATCCAACAGGAATGCGCCTCGCAGATAAACAGACCCATCAACATTTTGGACGCTATCATGCTGGGTGCTATCCTGCAAATCTCAGCCGTCCCTTTGCCTAGCGGACAAATCCGTCGCCATAACTCATGTCCAAACACCAGCAAAATGAAGATTGCGGCGGGCACAATGGCTCCCCAGAAAAGGGTTGTTCCTAATGGATAGGGTTGCTCAGATAAGCATTCTCCCTGCACTTGTATACAGGTATCCCGAAGCCGCAAGGGACTCCAGGGATGATCGGGTGCAGTCAGTGCTGATGTCCAAGGGTCGTAAAACAGGGAGGCCACGATCAAAAGCCAACCCACAGTTAATACCCAGCGAATCCAGTGCATCCGCTGCTCTGGCAGTTGTGCAAACATAAACAAGCCCTTTCCCTTCTCTGGTCTTGTTCAATTATGTGCCGAAGACTACTGGGTTCTGCCATTGGTTTTCTTTAGGCTAACGATTACATTTTTAAGAAGTTTATGACATTGAGCTTGCTTTGAATCTGCCAATCTAGGGCGATTTTACAGCGTTGATTGGTCTCAATCGGGCTGGCCCTACAGCAAGGTTCTATCGATCTTCCCAAACCTTTTGCGGTTATGAGGGAGCTTCTAGTTGCGATCGCAAATCACCTTGTTTTTTGAGGTTGAAACTGATAAGGATTAAAACTCTCCTCTATCAAACCAATCGATAGAAATGAGGCTGCCAGGGCATCGCTCACCATTTTGTAAAACCCTTCACAATGAAATTTTGTAGGCAGTGCCAACCCTACTGGCTGCGATCTAACAATTTCATCTGACATTGATTGCGCCCAAAAGCGTGGTTGCTTGAATGGTGAAAATTGCCTTTGAAACTGCTTTGCCGACCAACTCCCCTTCTGCGATCGCTCTAATTCGCGATCGCGCTTCAGGACGTTCTTCAGGTCTGAACGCCGCATCAGTCAGGTGAGAGGCTTGCATCAAACTAATCAATGCTGCCATGCGAGAATTCAGTCCAATCCCTTCTAACACGGCTGCACGAATTTGCTGAACAATCTCGCGTTGCATGGATTCATCGGTAAGAAAATATCGCTGCGTTGGAAATAGACCAAGAATGCGTTGCTCTTGTCGTTCTAAAACCCCTAAATCAACTAAGTTCTGCAACACAATCGGCTGAAACCATCTGTATCTTCGTCTCCAACGAGTAATCCAGAACCTTGCAGTTCGAGGACGAGACGATGCCAGAACCTCATTGAGGTGTCGATCTAAAAATTCATCGCCTGTGTTGCCTGCGATCGCACCGAATACTCGATTGTCGTTGTCGATCTCAAGTTTGCCTCGCAGTACTAAGTCTAGTAACAAAGAACCGACCAAGCCATATTCGAGCGCCGCGTACCAAGAAAAGCGAGTTTTCCCAGTTTGGGGATTGAGTGCAAGAAGGATTAAGTCCTGTGAAAGATATTGCATGATGAATTCCTGATTGAGATATGCTGCGGTTCCTTTGGAGTTTCGTCTCAAAGCTAATCGCAAGTTTGATGCCGAAAGGTAAGGATCTTAAGCGGCTTTGATTCATGTGCCTGTGCGATCGCCACATTTGCTTCTTCTAAAATTGCTTTATTTTTCTCTGACATGTGAATCTCTCCTTTGTTCAAGTGGATGCTTTAACAGAGCAGTCTCTGCTACCACTGACGCAAAACTCACGGAACAATTGCAGTCACGCGGATTTCAATCCGCATCGTTGGCAGTCCAAGCGCCGCAACTCCCACCTGTGTCCAAATTGGAGCGTGGTTGGGCATGTAATGGCGATATAGCCCGACCATCACATCGTTAACCTCTGGGGGCAAGCCGCCAACATGATAAGAATTGATGTGAACAACGTGCTCCCAACCCGCACCAGCAGCCGCCAAAGTTCGCTCTATGTTCCGAAACGCCTGAGCAATCTCGTCCGCGAGCGATTCTGGAATTTGCAGATTGTCATCCCAGCCACCTTGACCGGATGTCTCCACGCGATCGCCAATTTTTACCGCTTGCGAATAATGCAAGTTATTCAGCATGTATTCCCCATAGCCGGGGGTAACAAAAAACTCAGGCTTATTCATGGTGTTTCTCTGTTCAGTACGATTGTCGATAGGGGTTTCTAAATCCTTAGTTTTGGCGCTGGGGCAGCTAGAGGACGCAGCGATCGCCCTCTACGGGGAGTTCAAGGTCGATCAGGTAGTCAGCGACGATCGCATTGACGCAGGGGCTAATGCCTTCCAAAGCGACGGTGTGCCGCTCTCCCTCAACGGTGAGCACGGTACCGCCGAGCGCCTCAGCCAGACTGGCTCCAGCGCCGTAGGGGGTGGCAGGGTCGCCAGTAATAGAGATAATCAGCATGTCGGGTAAACCCTCAACGTCCTGAGCGTAGGGAAAGCCCAGAGTCGGCTCGCTGGGCCAGAACTCACAGGCGTCGCGGGTGACGCCCTCGACGGGTCGTCCGGTATCGAGGAAGGGGTTCACGGCAAAGATTTGGCGGCGCAGGTTAGCCTCCTGCTCAGGGGTGCGGCGCTCCTCGTCGTTGCAGTTGATAGCAAGGTTGGCCTCTATGAAGTTGGTCCACGTGCCGTTGGGATCTCTACCGTGGAAATCGTCATAGATGGCAAGCAGTTGGTCGCCGCGCCCCTCATTCTTGAGCTGGGCGATGCCATCGATGACCCGCGGCCATGCCTCAGCCGTGTAAAGTCCGGCACCTACGCCACTCGTGGCCTGGAAGAAGTTCAGTGTACGTCCGTTCCCAGCGGGTACCGGATCATCAATCAGCGGCTGGAACAGATCTTGGAACACAGCGGTGGCCTGCTCGGGGTCGGTGCCTAGCGGACAGTCTGAACTCTGGGCGCAGAACTCCGCCATCAGCTCAAACGATCGCTGGAAACCGGCGTGGAGCGACAGGCGGCGTTCCGCGCTGCCCTGCTGGGGGTCAATTACGCCGTCGAAGACCATAGCCCGCACATTCTGCGGAAACATCTCAGCATAGACCGCGCCAAGTCGGGTCCCGTAGCTCTGCCCGGCAAAGGTCAACTTCTCGTCCCCAAGAACAGCGCGAAGTATGTCCATGTCTCGGGCTACGTTGCGGGTGCCGACAGCAGCGAGGACATCCTCACCACCCGATCCCTCGGCGCACTTCTCCATTAACTCGCGGGTGTCATCGGTACTCCACTCTCCTGACGTACCCAACAGCGTCGTCTGGTTCTCGCCTCGATCGTTCTCTTCGTCGGTGAAGCAGTTGATGGCCGGGGTCGAGGCACCCACACCTCGAGGGTCGAAGCCGACCCAATCGAAGCGTTGCAGCAGTGGACCGTCTTTTTGACCCGTCAACGCCGAAAGGACAGCAACCTGCATCCCCGATCCGCCCGGCCCTCCTGGGTTGATGACCAGCGAGCCGATCCGCTGGCTAGGCTCACCTTGCGCGGGCAGGCGCAAGACCGCGATTTGCATGGTCTCACCCTGGGGATCGTCGTAATCTAGTGGCACCTCCAAGCGACCACATTCAAACGGATCGACGTACAGTTGTGCTTCGATCGCAGTGGTTGCATAGCCTTCACAGGAGCCAAACGTTAGCTCCTGGTTATAAAAGCGTTCTAATCCTACCGGGATCTCCCCTGGCTGTGGCGACTGCCCAGATGTCGGTTGTCCGCAGGCACTGAGGGCCAGCCCCATTGCTCCGGTCATTAGCAAGCTGCGGACGTAGGTTTTGCGGGTGAGCAAGGATCTCCTCCTAGCAGAAACGGTTGCCGCTGCGTCGTGCGTGGGTCGGTCAAGATCTCGTGGGTGATTAGAAGAAAATTGAGACATAACGGTAAGCGGGTGGAATTTCTTCAGAACTTTCATTAGAATTTCCAGGGAAGCGGCGATCGATAGGGATTCTCCCGCATATCCAGCACCTCCCAAGTCACAGGGTTGACCTGTCCTGTAACGGGGATGTTGTAGCGTTGTTGCAAATCTCTCACCGCAGACTCTGTAATCGCACCAAATACACCATCAACAGCGGCACCACTCGGAGTTCCTAACCTGACTCCGGCAGCGGGTAAGAACCCATTATCCAAGAGAATTTGCTGCAACATTTGTACCCCGCTACCGCGATCGCCCCGCGTTAAGGTTGGCAACGTCAGATCCGTGTAGGCGGTTGCAACGAGAATAGGAGATTGTTGAGGTGGAGGAGTGGCGATCGCTGGGTGCGTTCGTAAACCCCCAATCACTCCCGTCAATGTGATGATTGATAGAGTAGCTTTAGCAAGCACCACAGTGAGTCTAGAAGTGGATCGTCGTGTTGTGGTTGATTTCATCATCTTTCTCCTGTTTGTCGAGCGCTAACACAGATCAGACAGAAATAGAACTTAATGACTTGCAGCAACAATGGCTGTCGTCAACTCTGTTGTTTTCCAGCGTCCGGTATAGCGAATGTTGTTGATAAATAGGGCTGGAGCAGTTGTTACTCCACTACGTATTCCACCTTCGATATCTTCATTGATGCGATCGATATGCACGTGTTTAGACAAGTCTTTGAGAAACGGAGGAATATCAAGCCCCAGATCATTGGCGTACTCTACAAGATAACCATTCTCTAACTTCTGTTGATGAACAAATAAAGTATCATGCATTGACCAAAACTGCCCTTGGGCAGCGGCGGCTTCAGCAACTTCGGCGGCTCGTTGAGCATGAGGATGAATCTGTGCTTGCGGAAAATGACGGAAGACAAAGCACAAATAATCTTCTTCAAAAGAAACACTCAGCTCTTGTTTGATCCGTTTAATCAGCTTGTAAGCGTCCGCACTTCCAGGGTCTTGATAGTCTCCATACATCACCAGCACGACCTTTGCACTCAGCACACCTTGCATCCAATCTTGGGTTGACGGTGGGACAAGTAAGGAACTGTGGCTGCGATCGTCATTCATTTTTCTACATTTGCAGTAAGCATAGAACCTTACAATTGACTTGCTCAATCCATTGACTGCATCTTTATTTGCATACATTCAATATAGAAAATTACCTTCAAGCTGTCGTCTATAGCGAGTTGAAAGTTTTACAGTAGAAATTGATAGAGTAACCTTTCCATCGCAAAGTAGAAGACTGGTTATAACTTAAGTTAGAATCCGAATTCGATCGAAAGTACACTCTACAAACTGACAATGCCGCGTTTAACAGCAACAATCACAGCTTGGGTGCGATCGCCCACATCTAACTTATTCAAAATCCGATTCACATGAGATTTAACCGTGCCTTCACCAATACTCAAAGCCGACGCAATCTCAGCATTACTCATTCCCTGTGACAGTGAGCGGAGTACTTCTAGTTCTCGTTCACTCAGTTCTGGATTGCTGAGTCGCTGTGCTAACTTTGCTCCCACATCAGGCGGAATATACTGCTGACCCCGATGAACGGTGCGAATCGCATTCAGAAGCTCGTCCGGTTCAGTTTCTTTCAACAGATATCCTTTTGCGCCTGCCTGTAATCCCCGATAGATATCTTCGTCGCTATCATAGGTGGTCAGTACAATAATCCGAGCGGATTTAGCGATCGCACAAATTGCACTGATGGCGGCAACTCCTTCCATCTCCGGCATTCGCAGATCCATGAGCGTGACATCCGGTTGGTGTTCCTCAAATAGCGCGATCGCTTGTTCCCCATTTTCCGCTTGGGCAATCACGTTCATATCTGGGTCACGGTTAATAATCGTGGCTAATCCTTGCCGAAAGATAGCATGATCGTCCGCAATTAGAACCCGAATGGTCGTGGCTTGGCTCATCGTGAGCTTACTCCCGATCGATGGTGACAATCATCTCTGTTCCTTGTCCGGGTTGACTCCGAATCGTGAGTTGTGCGCCGATGCGCTCTGCCCGTTCGCTCATGCCGAGTAAGCCAAACCCCTTAGAGGAGGGAATACTACCGACTCCAAAGCCCTGTCCATTGTCTTTCACACGCAAGCAAAATTGATTGCGATCGTAAACTAGCTCCACTCGAATTTCGTCAGCATGGGCGTGTCTGATCGCATTGGTTAATGCTTCCTGCCCAATTCGCAGTAGATTACTCTCTACTTCAGTTGATAGAGTATACGCTGTCCCCTTGACTTCATAATACAAAGTGGTATCGTTTGCAGCCGCTCTGATTTGAGTTACGAGACGATGGAGAGCGCTCTGTAGACTGCCTTCTTCTAAAAGCTGAGGTCGGAGCGCGACAACCGATCGCCGTGCTTCAGTCAGTCCCGTTCGTGCCAGTTCTTTGATCAGGTCGAGATGTGCCTGAGTTGCTTCTACATCATCCGTTAGCACCTGGTTTGCCGCTCCGACCTGAGCCAAAATGCCTGTAAACGCCTGAGCGAGTGTGTCATGAATTTCGCGTGCCATACGATTGCGTTCTTCCAGAATCGAGGCGGCTTCTGCCTGCTTTTGCAGCGTAATGTCTCGCGCTAACCAAATCACCTGCTCATGTCGAATCGGGGCAATGCGAGCCGAAAACCAAACTTCTCGTCCAGCGATCCAATCGCTGTATTCAACGGTGAGGACTTGTTGAGTTCTCACCGACTGCTGAATGTAATCCAGAAATTCATCAGCTTGTTCTTTGGCAAAAAGTTGATGCAGCGTTTTGCCAGTACACTCCTCTCCATAAGATGAAGTTCCTTTGATTGTGCAGAGCAATCGCCCTTCAGCATTGATGATACATAGCGGATCGGGAATGGCTGAAAAGAGCGATCGCAGTTCTGCTTCAGAGTCTTGCAACGCGACTTCTGCCTGTTTGCGATCGCTAATATCCGCAAGCACCCCTTCGATATAGTCATCGGCTGCATTCAGATAAGAAGAGAAAAGTCCCCAAAACACTGTCCCATCTCGTTTTCGCATCTGTGCTTCATAGCTTCGCACTTCCCCATCCCGCTTCATCACCTCAATGCCTTGTTGTCGATCGCTGAGATTGACCCAATAGCCTGTAGTGTGTTCAATCCCAATCATCTCTTGGGGTGAATCAAAGCCAAACAGATCGGCAAAGCGTTGATTGGCATCGAGAATTAATCCATCATTGATACGGGTACGGTAGATACCAACTTGCGAGTTTGCAAAGATGTTGCGGAACTTAGCTTCACTCCGTTGTAATGCCTCTTCTGCTTGCCTGCGCTGAGTGGTGTCATTGCCCACCGATAAGATTTCAACGACCTCTCCCTGGCCATTGAAGATGGCTTGATTCGACCAAGCCATCCAAACTCTCCGACCGTCTCGACACAGATTTTCACCCTCACCTTGCGGGTACGCTTGAGGGTTGCGAAGTAAATCGTGAACCATAGGTTTGACATCGCGCCCAGAGATTTCGATGTCTGGAATGATGGTTTCAAATAAGGTTCGCCCTAAGATCTGATGTTCTTCATAGCCAAGAAGTTTTACCCCATAATCGTTGATGTAGTGAATCCGTCCTTGCGGATCGTAGCGAATGATGACTGAATTCGCGGTTTGTAGCAGATTGCGATAATTTGCTTCACTTTGTCTCAATGCGGCTTCGGTTTGTTGGCGTTCAGCAATCTCCTGCTTTAAGGCTTGAGCTTGTGCTTCTACCTTCCGTTCCAGTGTTTTCGTATAATCTTTTAACTGTTCACAAAACCGAGCATTTTCTAGTGAAATTGCTGCCTGAGCGACTAATAGTTTAAGGACTTGTAAGCGATCGCGGGTAAACACTCCGGTACTGAGATTGTTCTCTAGATAAAGAATGCCAATCAACTGACGTTGCTGGAGAATTGGCATACATAAGAGCGATCGCGTCTGGTGGTGTTGAATGTAAGGATCAGTTGAAAAAGACGGTTCGCTGACCGCATCATCAAATACCAGTGTTTCTTGAGTGCGTTCTACCGAGCGAATGACGGAGACAGGAATTGTTGCACAGTCGGCAACAGCAATTTTTTCCAGGTCACACGGTTTATTTCCGCTGCATTGAGCGACTACAGTAAGTTGATTCTCCTGGAAGAGAATCAACT
>JAAHGE010000199.1 GCA_010672635.1 Desertifilum sp. SIO1I2
CGTTCGCGTTGGTCCCAACGTCTTGATTTCCCCAGGGACTTCTATTCGAGCTGACGAAGGAAGTCCTTTTTACATTGGTAAAGGTACCTATATTCAAGAAGGGGTTGTGATTCACGGACTCGATCGCGGTCGGGTCATTGGGGATGACAATCGGGAATATTCGGTTTGGATTGGCAAACAGGTTTCCATCACCCACATGGTGTTGGTTCATGGGCCAGCTTATATCGGCGATCGCACTTTTATTGGTTTTCGCTCGACCGTATTCAATGCCAGGGTGGGAGAAGGCTGTATCGTTATGATGCACGCCCTGATCCAAGATGTGGAAATTCCTCCCGGAAAATACGTTCCGAGTGGAGCCGTAATTACAACCCAACAGCAAGCCGATCGACTTCCCGACGTTAACGAGGTCGATCGTCAATTTGCCAATCATGTTGTGGGCGTTAATGAGGCACTGCGTCCGGAATCTCGCGATTCAGAAGATGCGAGTTGCCCCGCGCCAGCTCGTAACAATATTGTCAAAAGTTCGCAGAATGGTCATAGCAGGGAAGAAAGAGTGAATACGCGTTTAAGTTCAGAAACCGTCGAGCAGGTTCGCCAACTCTTGGCACAAGGTTATAAGATTGGCACCGAACATGCCGATCAGCGCCGTTTTCGCACCGGATCGTGGAAGGTTTGCTCGCCGATCGATACCCGCCAAGTTTCTGAAGCGGTTGCTGCTTTGGAAGGGTGCCTTAACGAGCATCAAGGCGAATACGTACGCTTGATTGGCATTGACCCCAAAGCCAAGCGTCGCGTGTTGGAAACCTTAATTCAACGACCGGGCGATCGCAATCAGAACTCGTCCAATTATTCGGCCCCTAGCCGCTCGAATAGCTACACCCCCGCGAGCTACAGCAACAATAACGGTAATGGCGGCAATGGCGATCTCGCTGACCAAATCCGGCAAATTGTCTCTCAAGGCTATAAAGTTGGAGTAGAGTACGCCGACCAGCGTCGCTTCCGCACCTCTTCTTGGCAAAGCGGCCCCTCGGTGCAAACCAAAAACGTCTCAGAAGCGATCGCCACAGTAGAAGCCGTTCTCAACGAACAACAAGGCAAATACGTCCGCTTGATCGGGATTGACCCCAAAGCCAAGCGTCGTGTCTCTGAAGAAGTCATTCAGCGTCCGGATGGTCGCGTCAGCACGAGTAGTTCCCCCAGCGGGCCTGCCAGTAGTTGGCCGAAGTCTAACGCCAGCAGCAGTGCTTCAGAAAGCTACTCCAATGGCAGCAGCGCCAGTCTCAGCCGCGAGGATATCGATAAAATTCGCTCCTTGCTCGCTCAAGGCTACAAAATTGGCACCGAACATGCAGATAAGCGTCGTTTCCGCACCGGATCGTGGTATAGCTGCGCCCCCATTGACTCTCATCGCGAATCTGAAGTGGTCAGAGCCTTAGAAGAATGCATGGTCAACCATAGTGGCGAATACGTGCGCTTGATCGGGATTGACCCGAAAGCCAAGCGCCGCGTTCTAGAAACAATTATTCAGCGACCGTAAAGCTGAGAGGGAATTGCCCAAGATGTCTAGCACTCTAGCCCCCTAGCGATGGATGCCATCCACAGCCAGGGGCGTTTGGAGACGAGCGAACATTCTCTCGGCGCGAGCCGAGAACAGACGTTAGTTCTGTGAAGCACGCTCGGCAATTCCCTGCGCTAAGAATAGAGGTTTTACTTCCATGTTTTTCCCGCCACTACAACCCGTTAGCACCGTTCAATCTTGCGTAAGTGGCGATGTGAGTATCGATCCGAGTGCATCCATTGCATCAGGAGTCTTACTCCAAGCCGATCCAGAGTGTCGGATCGTCATTGCGGCGGGGGTTTGTATTGGGATGGGTTCGATTTTGCACGCGCATGGGGGCGATATTGTCTTGGAAGCGGGCGCAATGTTGGGGGCTGGTGTCCTAGCTATTGGCAAAGTGACCATTGGTGCAAATGCTTGCGTAGGTTCAATTACCACGTTATTTAATGCAGATGTACAGCCCTCGGAGGCGATCGCCTCTGGGTCAGTATTGGGCGATCGCTCTCGACAAATTGTTCTCGATGGGCGACCGGGCGTTGAGGAACGCCGAGAAACGGTTGCGGAGATCGCCGCTGAGTCAGAAGTTGCTCAATTACCTCCTCCCCCGGAGGAACCCAAGGCGAGCGTGAATAACTCCGTCATGCAATCTTCAATTGATGCCGCGATCGCGCGCAATACAGTGGCGAATAAGCCCTTTTCTCCGGCTCATCTCAATACTTACGTTGCTCCTGTTTCAGAAAACTCGACTGCTGCACCAGAACCCTCGCCGCCATCACCCCAAACGAACTCGAACTCCTCCATTGTCTACGGACAAGAACATCTCAATCGACTGCGGGGAACGTTGTTCCCTCACAGTCAAGCGTTGAATGCTCCTCTCAATCCTCCGCCCGAACAACAAGGATAATTAAATCTCCTCAACGGATCTGGGCGTTTAGTGCTGAGTCGTTGATAGTTACTGTTTAGCTTGACTCAGCACTATCATAGAGTGCTTGAAAAACAGCGATCGCAAAATGCTGTTGCTTGCACGCTTCGATCGTCCTAATCTTGAGCGCGATCTCACTCCCAATCCTTTAATTTTGGTTCAAGATGGAAAGGGGTAGCATAATGCTATCCAACGGGCTTGTCTTTTTTTTACAGATCAAATGAATAGACTAGAAAATAGTCTCAGTGGCAGTGCTTTGGGTATGGTTTCTACCCGTAGCTTTCCGGCAATTATTGGCGTTGCTGACACCATGATTAAGTCAGCCGGAGTGGTATTGGTTGGAATCGAAAAAATTGGGGGGGGTCATTGTACGGCGATCGCTCGCGGTCGAATTGCAGATATTCGCATCGCGGTGGACGCCGGGGCCCAGAATGCGTTAGAGTTCGGGCCGGGTCAGTTAGTCTCCTCCACGGTGATTCCCCGACCGCTACCGAATATGGAGGTAATTTTTCCCCTAGGAAGTCATCTGGCTAGAGAAATGAATGCCCATCGCGACGGTCGCGTTAGCCAGCACTCCATCGGTTTAATTGAAACGCGAGGCTTTCCGCCAATGGTGGCCGCCGCCGATGCGATGTTGAAATCTGCGGATGTGGAATTAACTGCCTTTGAAACGATTGGCGATGGCTTGTGTACCGCAATTATTCGCGGCCCGGTGGCGGATGTGGTGGTGGCTGTGGAAGCCGGGATGGCTGAGGTGACGCGGATTGGAGCCGAGGTGAACGCCGTGTATGTGATTCCGCGACCTCAAGAAGATTTAGACCGAATTCTGCCATTTGCGAGTTGCATGTTAGAGGAAGAACCGCAACCGCTGATGTTACCGCTGGCGATTCCACAGGAAGAAAAAGAAGAGGAGTTGGTACAGTTACCGGATTTAGAAGCGATTCCAGTTCCCAAGGAACGCACTCAAGGTTAAGCAGAAGCAGGTAAGGAGTCTGCAAGCAGCGATCGCGCTACGGATAAGTCGTAGGGAAAGGGCGATCGCATCGGTTGATAATCTTTAGGGTGGGGTTCGCCGTGACGCAGCACCGCATTCACCAGCACGCAGGGTTCGTTGCTGAGGTTAATCGCACTGTGCGGGACAAAGGGCGGAATCGTGACAACCACGGGATGGCGATCGCTTAAAGGCACATACTGATATTGGCGGTTGTGCAGCACCACCAACACAAAACTCCCCCGCACTACCAAAAGCTGATCGGTTTGACGGCGATGCACAAACAAATCGTCAATCGTCTGGGGCGGAATCTGTACCAACATCGTTTCGTGACTCGACTGCGGCGTGTAAAACTCAGACATTCCCCCGCGTATCGACTCCAGGTAGCGAATTTCAATCCCCCTAGCAAGACCCATTTTACCAACCTCAATTTTCAAAAGAGCGGATCTACTCCCACTCTATTTTATCAATTTGCAAAATTTTGTTGTCAAAAAGACAAAAATATGCATCTTGGGCTGGATGAGCAAGTTTGCACTAGGTTACTTGAATGCAACAACCCCTCTCAGGAGAGTGCCGATCGCGATAAAATTGAGGTTGAAGCTTGAAACTGCCACGCTATCCTCAGTGCTGCTTTGACGAAAAAATAAAATCTATATGGTCAAAGATAGGTTTCACGATATTGTTAGAACAGCATTAGAAAAAGAGGGTTGGCAGATTACGGCTGACCCTTACGAAATTAATATTAACGATGTAGAATTTGAAGTTGATTTAGCAGCAGAACAATTGCTCGCAGCAACCAGAGAAAATCAAAAAATCGCTGTAGAAATCAAAAGCTTTATTAGTCCCTCAAAAGTTTCAGACTTTCACACCGCATTAGGTCAATTTCTGAATTATCGAGATGCTTTAGAAATTGTTGATCCAGATCGCCAACTTTATTTAGCAGTACGAGATCCGATTTACGAAAGTTTCTTTAAAAGGCGATTTATTGTAGATGCAATCCAGCGATATCAGTTGCGATTAGTAATTTACAACGTGCAACAGGGAGTCATTGTTCAATGGTTGTAGAGCAATATCGACAGTATATCCAACAACTGCTTTCGGAACGCGCTAAACGGGCTTCACCGCAGCAAAATGCCCAAGAATATGAAGTGCAGACTGTCTTTGACACCGAACGCGATCATTATCAACTGTTGTATGTGGGCTGGAGAGGCAGCAGGCGGGAGTTTGGCTGTATTTTACATCTTGATATCAAAGATGGAAAAATTTGGATTCAACATGACGGAACCGAAGTCGGAATTGCCAATCAACTCGTTGAACTAGGCGTTCCTAAAACAGATATCGTTTTGGCATTTCATGAACCTGAGATCCGCCAGTTCACAGACTTTGGTACAGGAATCGATAAAACTGATTTGCTAGAGAGTATTTAAGCTTAATCTTGCCCTCATCCTAGATATAGCGATCTTCAATAAGTTGTAAATGCGCCATAGACTTAACAAAATTGGAAATTTACACCAATTTGAGATTGCTATAGATGGGCGTTCTCAGATCTTGCACCATCCAAGACCTGAGAAACCGGGTTTCTCGACGAAAAATTAAGGGTTTCAACTTGAACAATTGGCAAGAAACCCGGTTTCTGGCACCTGCAAGATGTGATGCGTAGGAAATGAGGGCAATAAACAGACGAATCAACTAGCCTAAAGCAACCTTCAGGCTACTGGGTTTTCCCAAACTGCCTTCAATGTGGATGCCGCGATGATTTGCTGCTAGATGGCGAATAATTTTGTAAATAGCCTCCACTTCTTGAGGTTGCCCGATAGCAGTGGCTAACTCGACTAAAGAAAAAGCCTGTTTCTGCGACTTCAACACAGCCATGACTTGATTTTGCAAGGCGAGAATGTCAGAGGCGGCTTTTTTACCCGCTTCTACCCCAGGTTGATGGTAAGCGTTAACATTCACCAGGAAGCCATATAAACCCACCGCCCGTTCGTAAAGGGCAATTAATGCCCCAACAGTTAAGGGATTAACTTGAGGAATGGTTACTGTAATGGAGTCGCGGTGGTTTTCGTATAAGGCTTTGCGCGTTCCTTGCAAGAAACCGGATAGATAGTCGCCAGAGGTGACACCCGGATCGATTTCTGGCGAGTTACCTTGACGATCTTCTAACACTTCAATAAGCGTGGCGAAGAAATTAGGAACCCCTTCTCGCAACTGCTGAACGTAGGCGTGTTGGTCGGTAGAACCCTTGTTACCATAGACAGCAATCCCTTGATGAACGATATTGCCATCGAGGTCTTTTTCTTTACCTAACGATTCCATCACCAACTGTTGCAGATAGCGACTGAATAGCAGCAGGGAATCTTTATAGGGGAGAACCACCATATCTTTCTCGCCTTTGCCATTGCCTGCGTAGTACCAGCTTAGAGCAAGGAGGGCGGCGGGATTGGTTTTAATATTGGGGATGCGGGTGGCTTCGTCCATTTCTTTTGCCCCAGCTAGCATCGCCCGGATATCAATCCCTTGCAAGGCGGCGTCTACTAAGCCGACGGCGGAGAGTTCCGAGGTTCGGCCGCCAATCCAGTCAAACATGGGGAAGGTGGTTAACCAGCCTTCTGCTTTGGCTTGTTGGTCTAGTTTACTGCCTTTGCTGGTAATGGCGATCGCATGGGCGGCAAAATTTCGGCTTTGCGACTCAAACGCCTTTTGGACTTCAATCGTACCATTACGGGTTTCTGGCGTTCCCCCAGACTTAGAAATGGCGATAACGAGGGTACTGGCTAGCTTATCTTCAAGTTGGAGTAAAATTGCATCAATCCCTGCTGGATCGGAGTTATCGATAAAGTGAATCTCCATTGGCGGGGAAGAAGGTGCTAAGGCTTCGGCGACAAATTGCGGGCCGAGTGCCGATCCGCCAATTCCAATCGAGAGAATATCGGTAAACTTGGGTGCATCAGGAGGGTGAATATCCCCGGAATGGATTTTGCGCGCAAAGGATTCAATTTGAACAAGCGTGTCTTCAATCTCTTGTTGAATTTCGGCTGTGGGGGCAAGTTGGGGATGGCGCAGCCAGTAATGTCCCACCATCCGGTCTTCATCGGGGTTGGCGATCGCCCCTTTCTCTAAGGCTGCCATCTCCTCGAATGCTTTGGCAAATCTTGGCTTCATCGCTTCGACGAAGGCCTCATCAAACCGCATCCGACTTATATCAACGTAAAACTCTAAACCTTCGTGGTAATACAGCCAATCCTGGTAACGTTGCCAGAGTGTAGCAGCGTCCATAATTTAATCTCAACGCATCTTTACAATCCTCAGTGTAGCGGGGTTGCGGCGGATCTCATCTCTCGCTTGTCGGGGTTGACCAAGTTTGTAAAAAATGTTCGACTTCAATTAGTTGTTCTTCGAGTTGAGTCAGCAACAGCACCAGATTCTGAGATTGCTTGTTTTGAACCTCTTGTTCGAGTTGTTGGGCTAAGGCGAATACCGAACGCGACGCCACCATTCCGGCTGCCCCTTTGAGTCGGTGGGCGTTGAACGCCAGTTGGGTAAAATCAACGGGACACAGGGCTTGTTTGAGGTTATTGACGTAAAGTGGGGCGTGTTCTAGAAAGCATTTGAGGAACTCTTGACCGATTTGGCGATCGCCTCCCGTCAGTTCTAGCAGTTTTCGCACATCTACGGGAATTTGCGTGAAGTGCAAGGGCACATCTTGCAACTCTAGCAACTGAAAGGCTGAGGGTTCCGGAGAATGGCTGGTAGTGCCATCTGAGGGTTCGGTAGAAAGGTTGGTAACGTTCATTGATTTGAGGTTACTCTGTAAAACTAAAAATCCTTCGATCGTTCCCCAATCGCTGCGATCCGCGTCTCAAGAAAAGGGGAACTCGCGAACCGTTAGAGAGGAGGCTTTGGCAAAATCCGAATAAACTTAATAAAATGACCCGTTACTTCTATCGCAATTAGGTAGCGATCGAGAGAAAATCGATAGAAGATCCCAGCGCTACCGAGTTGTCGCAACTCTTGTAGGTCATACAAGCGCTGCAATTTTGTAAATTCAATAAAAACAAAGGTATAAACCCGCTGATAATCAGCCGTTTTTAAACTTTTCAGGTCTTGCAGGAAAGACCTCGCGTAGCGTACTTCAAATTTCACTGGTTTGGCGATCGATTTGCAATCGTGTCACCCCGGAAACTTAAGAGCGAATATTAATCGTACAAATTTCCTGGGTATCTGTTTAACTCCAGTCCGCTGAAAAAAGCACAACTGGCAGTAACCTTAGATTTCCCTAATTAGGACTGCAAATAGCGGATCGCTTCATCGCGCGTTAGCGTATCCCCAGGCTGAACAGATTCTTTAGCCACTTGCACTGCCTTGAGTAAGTAACAATCATAATACAATTCTTGTAAAATCTCCCAAACCTTTTCAAGTTCTTCATCATTAAACTGATCGATTAAATGGTGAACTCGATCTTTCAGTAAATTCACGGTTAAAACCCCTCGCTATCCGGAAAGGAAAACCTCTTGAATTTAAGCTACCATGCTGAGTTACG
>JAAHGE010000002.1 GCA_010672635.1 Desertifilum sp. SIO1I2
TGTGCTAGAGATTGTGGCATACTTATGTACCGTGTACCTCTTACTGACGCTCGCTCAGAGAGGGACTAAATTACCATAATACCACAATCTCTAGCACTCAGCTTGCTCAAGATGGATCACTCACTCAAATCAGATGTCGATTTGAGCCAATTGCCGCTTCAGCAAGCTTGCACCCCGCCCTCAAAGGAGCGAAGTGCGATTCCCGCAGGAATTCTTACGGAACGCTGCGAAGATAGCGCTTTGCGAATCGCGCGTGCTGCCTAACTAATCGGCAACCTCCGTCATTTCAATCACCCGCCCTTCCAAGTCTTTCACCAAGAAATTCAGAGGTTTGTCGCGGCGAATTTTGTGTTTAATCGCTCGCAGTTGAACGCGCATGAGAACCTGCTCCAAGCAATCATGGTCAAAGCACACATGACGCTGGCGGTCTTTCTTGCCTAGACTTGCCCCACTGATGACATGGAGTTGGGTATTTTTCTGTAACTGATACCATAACCCATCCGGTCGATCGAGCGACTGAGTTCCCAAACTGCCCATCCCCCCCGCCGACATATACAGAGGGTCAATCCCTGTTGTACCCAAAGTTTGCTCGTAATTGTAATAGTAATGCAGCGGCACCTCCGCCACCGGCAGATTGAGCAATCCCTCATAAAATTGGCGAGCCACATCCAAATCAGACACCATAATGGTGTGAACCTTGGGGGCGCTAGTCAGAAACATCCACATCGCTCCAGCATAGGCAACCAGCAGCAGCACCATAATGCCCTGGGTGGAAAACAGGCTGTCTAGGGGAATCAGCGGGAAAAAAGCTCCAATGGTAAATGGCATAGGCAACATTAATAGAGGACTCATGATTAAAATCATCTATGGGCAAATCAGCACAACAGGAAAAATACTTATCAATCTTGGGTTCAGACTCGCAAGCTGACGTTTTCACCTCGGCAGGTCAACCCTTTTAATTTAACGAATTGTGGGAATTTCCGGGAAGAGCGGTCGTAAATATTAGAGCAGAAAGCCTTAGAATGCTATCGGTCTTAGAAAATTGAGGCTGGCTGCTTGCCTAATCCGTGAGAAGACGGCAGAACGGTTCTAGTCCCCTTCTACCCTCGGCTTTCTCTAGGGTATGCTAACTTCAGGAGTTCAGACCACCTTTGTTGCAATCCCCACAGTGAGTAACGAACATTTGTGACTAATGTAATTCATCCCCAAACGGTTGACCCAACTTGGTTAGCACTCATGATTGGGAATTCACGACTCCACTGGGCCTTATTTTCAGGAAAAACCCTGCGGGAAGCCTGGGAGATTGACCAAGTTCCGGTGACGGCAATTGAACGACTGATTCAACAATGGGCCCAAGGCGATTGGCCAGAGGCAATTTTTCCCCTGAATGTCCGCGAATGGGTGCGTCAGGCTGCTGAGGCGGGGCCTATTCCGTTATATCTCGCCTCCGTCGTTCCGGCACAAACTTCAATTTGGCAAACTTACCCCGCTACAACGATCGTTACTCCCGATCGGCTGCCGCTGAAAGGACTTTATCCCACCTTGGGTATCGATCGCGCTTTGGCAATTTTAGGGGCGGGCAACCAGTTGGGGTGGCCGGTTTTAGTGCTTGATGCCGGAACCGCTTTAACATTCACGGGGGCGGATGGCGATCGCCATTTAGTCGGGGGCGCAATTTTACCGGGCTTAGGGCTGCAATTGCACGCTTTAGTCGAACATACCGCCGCCTTACCGATTGTGGAAACCCGCTCGGATTCGACGCTACCGCCTCGGTGGGCGCTCAATACGGCTGATGCCGTCGAAAGCGGTATTGTGTATACGATGGTGGCGGGCATTCAAGACTTTATTCAGGCTTGGCAGACCAAATTTCCCAATAGCGCGATCGCCATGACAGGGGGGGATAGCACCTCGCTGCTCAATTACCTGCAAGCCAAAGCGCCGGAAGTTGCAGCCATCGTCCAGCCCGATCCGCACCTGATCTTTTGGGGCATTCGCAGCGTTGCACTCGATCAACTTCCCATTTCTCAGTAAGGCGTTTCGCTTCCCCCCGCTTGAGTGACGACAAACTCGCGGATATATTGGGAGATTGCTTCAGGAAAATCCTGCGGCCAATCCAGGCTTCCGGGGGGAAGCGATCGCAGTTGCACTTTTTTGATTAAGCGTCCATAGGTTTGACTGAGTTGAGCCACCTCTGAAGCATCGCGATCCGCTTGCAGCAGCAGGATCGGTAACGTTAACCAACCCAAACGTTCGTTCAAATATTCGGCTTGAATTTCGCTTTTGCGCCGCCCAAAGAGTAACTGACACGCCGCCGGAGATTGGATCAGTTTTTGGCGTAGCTTCAAATTTTCCTCAATTGCACCAGATTTGCCCAGTAATTTCGCAATCGGCAGCAGCGATCGCATCAACCAATAACCCACAGGCGGTTTGCCCACCAACCACGACTCTTTCCACCACCGGCGCGTTAAACCTGGTGCTTCCACCCCTTCCGGTGCCAGCAAAACCAATCCCCGAACCCGTTCGGGATACTTAATCGCAAAATTGGCCGCAATCCAAGCGCCAATCGAATGACCGATTAAATAAACCTCAGAGAGTCGTAGAGCCTCTAGATATTCTGCCAAACATTCCGTTTCTAACTCAATCGAGTAATGCACCGATTCCGCTTCCGATTCGCCAAACCCCAACAGATCCAGCGCGCAGCAATGATACTCTTCCCCTAAACGTTCCAGAATGGGCAACCACTGGGAACTATCCGTCCAAGAACCATGCAGAAATACTAATACAGGCCCCTGACCTACTTCATGCCAAAAAATTCTCCCTTGAGTCAGCCGAATTCGAGAATGGCGTAGCTGTATTGTCATCAGGATCTCAGGTGGGTAGATGAAACATGGGGAGTTGCGAACCAAACCGATAGCCGCCTAAGCCAGCGTGGTTAAACCGTTAAGATAGTCTTGAAGCTGCTGATTGTGGTCATGAGAGAGCTTACCATCTGGGAGCGCCGTTAGTTCAAACGCTTGCACCTCAGAAATTTCTAAATCGTCTTTTACCTGCATTTGACCGTTCACTTGGGCTTCAACCACCACGCAAATGGAATGCAGCCTCGGATCGCGATCGGGAGCCGAATAAACGCCCACTAAGCGGCTAATTTTGACCAGTTCTAGACCCGTTTCTTCTGCCAATTCGCGCCGAACCGCAGTCGGGATATCCTCTCCCCAATCTACCAGTCCTCCCGGAATCGACCATAAACCATTGTCGCGACGCCGAACCAGAACAATTCGACCGTCCGGAAGGCGAGAAATAATGCTGGTTCCCGTCAAAGGATGGCGGAAAATAAGACCCAAAACTGTTTGAAAAATGTACCATAACCGACGCATACACCAGGTTTCTCTCCAAGGGACTATTGTGGTTCAACGGGGAAATCTTCCAAGATTTCGCCTGCATGGGTTTCCGGTTTGATTTTGCGGTAGATGCGTGCGATTTTGCCTTCGGGATTAATGATGAAGGTGGTGCGATGAATCCCCATAAATTCTTTACCCATAAACTTTTTCAACCCATAGCATCCGTAATCCGTAGCGACTTGAGCTTCGCGATCGCACAACAGCGGAAACGGGAGTTGATACTTAGTGGCAAATTTAGCATGGGTTTGGGTCTCATCGGCACTGATGCCTAAAACCACCCATTGACGCGCTTGATACTGGCTGTAGATATCGCGAAATCCGCAAGCCTCTTTTGTGCAACCGGGCGTTAGGTCGCGCGGATAGAAGTAGAGAACTACCCAATAACCTCGGAGTTGAGCGAGTTCTACTTCCTGAGCTTGGGCATCGCGGAGGCTAAAGTTGGGGGCTACATCGCCGACTTGCAGGGACATTTCACCAAGGGAAGGATAGAGAGCATAGATTATTAGTATTGCAAAAAAGCTCTCCCCAAGCACATTGGCTCGATTGTTAGCTTTCGCTTAGGAAACAGGAACAGTATGCCACAATAGATGTTAAGATAGTGCCTCCGACTGGGCAACATTTGCATGTCAGTGTTGCTACGGTTAGGACTCGGCACCGTTTTTGTTGTGGATCAATGAGGTGAACATGGCGAAGCGCCGTAACCCCAAGAAAGAGAAGGCGCAGCGAAATCTGGCATACGCTCGCAAGTTTCGCAAACGGAAAAGTTCAAGTCGCTTTACCAGGCGGCGGTATGTGAAGCCAACAGAGTCAGAGGAAGAAGGAGAGGAAATGTCAACGTCTGAGTCTTAAAGCGTTTGCAACTTTAAGCCAACAGACTTACCCTTCCCTTTCCGAATGTTACTAGCCATTGGCGAAGTATTTGCTATCTAGTATCTGGCAAGTCGGGATTGAGTCTCCCGATCGGCAACTGAGAATTTAAAATCTTTGCTAGCGATCGGTACTCATCGTTTCCTCTCTGCTTAATTGACAATTCCGCTTCCGGCTGCTCAGTCAAGCAGAGTAGGAAACCGCTCGCATCAAACGAGCGGAGTTCTTTTAATTTTTAATGGGATGAATTCAGCCGCTCTTGCGCTTGAGCGATCGCGCGTTTAACCTGCTCAAAGCCGGTTCCGCCGTAACTATTTCGAGCCGCCACCACCTGTCGAGGTGCGATCGCCCGATTGATATCCGATTCAAAGGCAGGATGGATCGCTTTCCACTCTTCCAGGCTCAAGTCTTTTAATAACTTATTGGCGCTCAGGCAGGTTTTCACCACCTTTCCAACCAAATTATAAGCTTCCCGGAACGGCACGCCCTTGGTTGCCAGATAATCGGCAACATCGGTAGCATTAGAAAAGTCAGAGGCGACAGCAGCTTCTAGGCGAGGCTTGCGGAACTCAATCCCTTCTGCCAAGAGAATGGTCATGGCTTCGAGACAACCTTTGACCGTTTTGACTGCATCAAATAGCGCTTCTTTATCCTCTTGCAAGTCTTTATTGTAAGCCAAGGGTAAGCCCTTCATTAACACCAGCATGGCTTGCAAATGACCGAATACCCGTCCAGTTTTACCGCGTACCAATTCGGGAACGTCGGGGTTCTTCTTTTGGGGCATAATGCTAGAGCCAGTCGAGCAGCTATCTTTAAGCGTAATAAAGCCAAACTCTTCTGAAGCCCACAGAATAATTTCCTCAGACAGGCGCGAGAGGTGGACTAAGATCAGACTGGCGCTACACAGAAACTCGATGGCAAAATCGCGATCGCTCACCCCATCCAAACTGTTGCGATAGATATCATCAAATCCTAATAATTCAGCCGTGTAATGGCGATCGATCGGGAACGGGGTTCCGGCTAACGCGCCGCACCCCAAGGGAGAAATATTCACCCGTCGATAGGCTTCTCCTAGGCGCTCCCAGTCGCGCTGTGCCATTTCAAAATAGGCGAGCAGGTGATGGGCCAAACAGAGGGGTTGAGCGCGTTGGAGGTGCGTATAACCCGGAATCAGGGTATCCTGGTTAGCTTGTGCTAGGGTCAGTAGGGTTTGCTGGTATTGGCGTAACTGCTCGCGAATTTGCTGAATTTGCTCGCGCAGATACAGCCGCGTATCCGTACCGACTTGATCGTTGCGCGATCGCGCGGTGTGCAATTTCTTACCCACATCGCCCGCAATTTGCGTCAGTCGCCGTTCTACCGCAAAATGGACATCTTCCGCATCGGTTCCCGGTTTAAATAAGCCTTGGCGATATTCAGAGCGAATGCGCTCTAAACCGCTGACCAATTGTTCGGTTTCCTCCGCAGAGATAATGCCAGTGTGACCTAACATCTTGGCATGGGCGACCGAGCCGCTAATATCATATTCAATTAATTCAATATCGAAGCTAATGCTGGCATTAAATCGCGCGATCGCTGGATGAAGTGCTGTTTCAAATCGCTGACTCCAGGTTTGCGGTGCTGCGGTTGGGTGTTGCTCCGGTGATGCGTTCAACTTAACCTCACTTGCATGAAATCAATATTACCAATTGCCTCAGAAACCGACTCAAAGGCGAACAAATCCCCCGCGAGCGGGGAGTCTGAGCTTAGTATCCAACGATAACCGCACAGGAGCAATCCCTTCTGCTAGCAGCTTGACTAGTATTCGTTTGACCATCAAAATGGACGTAACTGGACTCGAACCAGTGACCTCTACGATGTCAACGTAGCGCTCTAACCAACTGAGCTATACGTCCGTGGCTTTGCTATCCTAGCACGGGCTTTTAGGAAAAAGCAAATCCCCTCAAAAAGTTAATTGAGTAACTCGAACGACTCGAAAAATTGCACCGTGGCTGCGGTTAGCGATGGAGTGCCTAGGGGTTGAGTCGCGCTCAACAGATACATCCGTTGCCCCACCACATAGAGCCGCACGACGAGCTGGCGATTTTGGCTGGTTAAGAATAGCTCTCGACCGGGATAGGTTCCTAAAGCGATCGCGCGATCGCTCAATCGCGTTACTGCCGGATCGCTCTCGATCGCCGCACCCGCCGCCGCCAATAATTGGGCGGGGTCTTGAACCTGAGTCGGCGAGAGATTTAAAGCATAACCCGTAAGATAGCGCGAATTCCCCGCTTGGACGCTCAACAGTTTAAACTCGATGGGTCCTTGAATTGTTTCTAAGGTTTGCCGTTGCTGGCTCTGTTCCCCAGCAGGCAGTAAGATCGAGATACCCGCCTCCTCTAGAAGCGTAGGCTGCCATTGTACGGCACCCGCTTCCACCGATAAAACGCCATTAGCAGGGTCGATTGGCTGAGTTTGCAAGCGGTCAATTTCCTGTTGTAGCTGTTCTTGTCCGCGCTCAAAAAAATCAGGGCGATCGCGTCTAAACTGAGCCGAGCTAGGCGAAACCCTCACCCCAAACGCCACAGCCAGACCGAACAGCACGCTTGCAGCCACTAGACGAATCGCAACAGGAGTAAAAATAATCATAAAGCTTACTCAGACTGCTTCCCTTCTATTATGGCGTTCGCTTCACACCTAGAGACATTCTTGAGGTGCTGTTATGAACAGAATCATTGTTGCAGTCGATCGCTCAGAAACCAGCCAACAGGCCTTTAAAGAAGCGATCGCCCTCGCCCAAGCCTTATCCGGACAGCTCATGCTCGTCCATGTCCTCTCGCCGATGGAAGAAAGTTATCCCAACGCCATCTTTCCCATTGACAGCGTTTACACGCCCCTCAAATCCGAAGCGATCAAAGCGCACTTTCAACAATGGGAAGCCTTAGAAAAAGACGGCTTAACCCTACTGAACGCACTCACCGCCCAAGCCACCGCCGCCGGAATTGCCACAGAATTCAGCCAAGCGCTAGGCAACCCCGGACAGACCATTTGTACCCTAGCCCGAACCTGGAAAGCCGACTTAATCGTCATTGGGCGACGCGGCAGAGCTGGCTTAACCGAACTCTTCCTGGGCAGTGTCAGCAACTACGTTTTGCATCATGCCCCCTGTTCGGTACTCACCGTTCAAGGTCTCCCCAAAACTTAGTTGTCTAGCGGCTTGTTCGCATCCGGGCGTTGGGCTTGCGGCACCACCACCGTCAGCCCCCTAGGGATACATTCCACCTCCATTGCAGTTGTGCCGATCACTTCGCCATCCACCACCACCTTTTGGGGGGGCGTTGCCGTCACTTTGATGTGTTTGGCGCGAAAATGAACCACATTTTGCTGCTCAACGTTCGTGCGCGTTAAAGCGGCTCCAAACATCTTTAACATGGTGGTGAGGCCCTGCAACTTTGTTTGAGCCGTGGCGATTGTCACATCCAATAAACCATCATCAAAAATCACTTCCCCTGCCCCTTGGGCGAGTACAGAGGTGGGAGGTGCTGCATTGGCGATCGTAATGGCATGAGCCTGAAAATCATACAAATCCCCCCCAAGGGAAATTTCTGTATCAAATAGCTCGCCCTCATCAATGGCTTGCCAGCCAGCTACAAAATAACCAAACGCTCCCCACTGGTCTTTAAATTCCCGATTGGCCAATTCAACCGCGACGGCTTCATAACCCATGCCTGCCAGTAAAACCATCGGCATCCCGTTACACTGAGCAGCATCAATAGTGCGCGTGTGTCCGCCCAGAATTGTCTGACAGGCATTGCGAATGGGCATAAACCGAGGCAGTCCTAGGGTAACTGCAAAAGCATTTGCCGTTCCTCTGGGAATAATCCCTAAAGGAACGCCTGTGCCGATCAGCGCCCCGGCAACTGCCGATACAGTCCCATCTCCTCCAGAGACAATGACCAGATCGGCATCGGCTGCTAGGGCTTGTTTCACCAAGTCCTGCGGCCCGATATCGGGCGTTGTTTGATGGATGAATAAATCTAGATGGGGTTCGAGGAGTTGACGGATTAAGTTTAAGTCTTCTGTGGAATTGCCTTGACCGGAGACGGGGTTAAAAATCAGGTGAGCGACTAGGGTTTTTGCTAACCGGGTGGCGATCGCTTCTGCGGTTGCTAAATTTGTCGCTAAAGGGACGTTATGCACGTTGCAGATCCGCAGTAGAGCTTGAATGTCCGGTTCGTGCGGTTGAGCATAAAGCGGATCGACTAAAAAGATGACCGCCACCACTTCCCCGACAGCGACGCGGGCGGCAATTTGAGCATCTCCCCCTAAAGGCCCTGAGAGCAAGCGTTCGATCTTTAACCCGGTTTCAGCTTGGAGGCGTTCTCCCGTGGTGCCAGTGGCAATTAACTGATAGCGTCCCAGCAGAGGAGCATGGGCTTTAACGAAACCAATGATTTCATCTTTCTTCGAGTCATGAGCAATCAAAGCAATTGTGTTTGCCATAGCAATCTGTCAGGAAATTAACCGATGGGTGTAGGAGCAATAGTTTCAATGTCTGGATCGTAGCCGCCCACTTGATTGGTTCGCAGTACCCAAATTAAGGCTCCTTGATAGAGAAATTCTTTGGCAACGGTTTCGCAGGCTTTGCGGGGAAATAAACTCCGCCAACTCATTAATCCCACTAATAGGCTAGAAATGGCATCTTCTTCTGGGCTAATTCCCAGTTGGCTAGAATTTTCTCGCCAGTCGGCGCGGGCGGCTCCAAAGGGGAGGAGTTCGCGTTTAATCCCTTTTCCTAATGCGATCAGTTGCTCAAATCGCTCTCCTTGTTGGGGGTCTTGGCGGATTTTTTGGGCAATTTCGGGATAGCGATCGATGCCGTTCTGAATTTGGCGAATGGCGGCATATAGGGCTTGGTTGGAGTCTTGGGCGCAGTTATGCGCCGGACCGACGTAGGTGCCCCCGGTACCGTCGCCAATGCGGTAGCGGGCGGTCATGACTTCAAGTTGGTCGAGGAAAATATCGAGGGGCGATCGCGCAATATCACCCACTTGATAGGCGTCGGTAAAGGCATCGAGTTTCACCAGCAGATCGCAGACGGGACGCGTTCCCAGCCAACCCCACTGGCGATCGCCAATAAAACGATTCCAAGCCAAGGTTCCGGCAATAATCCCATCGACGTTGTGGGTATACACTTGCAGATAATCGATTTCAAAGCGCAGTTCTTCGGCTAAGGGTTCCCAAACCACTTGGGCAACGCCGTAGGCAAAATGACCGAAGAAGATTGGGGTTTTTGCCGCAGATTCGCGTTTTTGACCGCCGATACCGCCATAGACATGTAAGACCAAAGCGCGATCGCCTTGCTGCCACTGGTTGATTAAGGTGGAGGCGGGGACGTTGAGATTGCTGACAGTGGAGGTGCGAACGGCTTCTCGCAAGAGTTCGTGTTGGGCAATTTTGGGCAGTTCTTGCAACTGGGGGCGATCGCTTTGAGCGTAGCGGGAGAGATAAGGACACAGTAGCACTGAATTGCTGGTGCCTTTTTCGAGTAATTCCCAAGTTTGATGGGTCAGATACTCCCGACAGGCACTTTCCCCACTCACGATCCGATCGGGTTGCAGGCGGAACAGAGAACGAGGGGCGATCGCGCTAACCACAAAGGTTCCCGAACGATCTTGCGCCCCGTAGATGTACCATCCCATTTGATTCTGGGACGATCGCTCGATTCCTTGCGTTGTTGATGGGTAGATACCCTCGCGGTTGGCAATCACTTCTGGAAAGCGCACCAATTCTTCGGGGCCATCAAATTGGCGAGATTGGCGATTAAAATGAGCGACACGGAAGAGTTCGCCGCGATCGCCCACAGGATGCAGAATTTGCACGAGGGCATAAAATCGTCCAGCAATTTGGATCGGATCTCGGGCAATCTCTAAGGTTAGCGGCGATGTACTTTTGACCCGCACCTCGCGCAGCAACACCACCATGTCATCGTGTTTTCTGCTACCCGCTAAGGATTCTAAGGGATTGACTTGCTGCCAGCGGTTGAGGCGTTGGGGATGGATCGCCCCTTGAGATTGGCTGTATTTGGCTTCTTCGCTTAAATAAACGTCTTTGGTAACGGCTCGCACATATTCTTTAATCCTGGCAGAATCGCGTGCAAATTGAACCCGCACCTTTTGTCCTACCCATTCTTGATAGGCAGGTTCGGCGCAATATAACTCCATCAGCACGCCCTTGGCGCGGCGGCGGCGTTTGGGCGAGGGTAGGATTAAACGCCCCATCCAAGTCCCAATGGGTTGATAAAGTTGAGGATCGAGGTTTTGCTCGATGGGATAATAGCTCGGCTGGTTAAAGGGGGCTTGTTGATAGCGTTCGTAGTTGCTGGGTTGATGGGAGGCGAGGGGTTCGGCTGGGGTGATGTTGCCGAGGATAATATTGGCGACGGCCTCAACGGTTTGTTGCAAAAAGCTGCGACCATCTGCAAGCTGTTGTTTGTCGTCAAACGGTCCGCCGGCATCGTTATGGCCGACTGCGCCTAGGGAGTTAATTGAAATTTTGCCGCGTCGTTTGGCGCGATTCCAGTAGGATAAAAAGGCGATCGCCCAGCGCTTGGGAAATAAAATAGCCCCTAGGCGTTCTAGGACATCTCGATCGCCGACGAAGTGATGGAAATGTTCCAGTTTCAGCGCATTCTGATTGCCGCTGAACACGCCTGCAATGGAAATCACTTCAATGGGCGCTTTTAAGGTTTGTCTGAGATAGGGAGCCGCTGCTAGGGAAATTTGCGCCCCCCCGCTATAGCCTACTAGGGTAATGGGAATGCCGCTGTTGGGTTCGTAGCCGTGGTTAATTAGGCTGTTATACATCACCTGAGCGGTTCCGCGATTGTAAATCGGCCCGTAGCGCCGATCGGCCGAAATCGCAACGACGATCATATTTCGCAGCTGAATGGTTAAACTGCCTAAGAAGCCCAGGAATCCTAGGGACTCCGATCCCTGAAACTTTGTCGCCAGTCGCCAAAAAAAACTGAGGAAACGCTCTTCAGTTAGGGGCCGGTTGACGGGGGAGTAGGGCATTAACCCTTTCACGATCAAGATGTCGTCTGGCAGGACGGATTCAAGGGTGGTGAGAAAGTTTTCGGCTTCTGGGAGATACTGGAATTTACTCTGGGCAATGCCGTCTAGGTAGATGACATAGCGGCTGACTTGCTTTTCTGGCGGTAAAGGCTTGACAAGGGTACCCGGATCGAGTTGGGTTTCTAAGGGATCGCCGTACCATCCGGCCCACCAGCCAAGGGTTTCTAGGGGAATCAGCAAACCCGCAACGATTAAGGCAATCAGTCCCATTGCCATCAGGTTCAGGGTAAATTGCCAAGTGGTATCTAGGGCGCTGTACAGGCTTTGGAGTTCGGTTTCAATGTAGGGGAACAGGAGGACAATCCCTAGAGCAATTAGCCCAAAGGGAAGGAATTTGAGGAGTTTTGGCAACCATTGACTCATGGGTTTGGCTTGCTGCGATCGCGGCGAACGGAGTTGGGCAATACCTATTTTTCCAATCCTACCGGGCAAAATTCCTAAGTGCTTCGGTCTTTTGAACGAATCAATCGGAAAAATTTGGCGATCGCAGCGACCCTGGCGTGTTTTTTTCAGAATTTGTGTGTTATCGTAGCCGTAGGCGCAAGCGCCCAGAGTCAAAAGGCTCTGACATCACAAGATTAGAACCGCTTAGGGAAACAGGAGGTGATGCCCATGACAGATAGTAGTAAACGCATGGGTCCTCAAGTTGGGTTAAATCGGCTGCGCGCCGGAGCTGTTCTCTAAAAAGTCAGCTTAAATCCGATAGAGAACGCTGTTCTCTATGAGGACGATAACTGTCTAGGAGTTCCTTCCGGCAGTCAGATTTCAACTTGAAGACCCGCTAGACCGCTCTCACACAAACCAGCCAACGTTAACGGTTGTCTGATTCGGTGAGAGCGGATAGCCTTTTAAAGGGAATATTCAGCGTCAGGATAATCAGCAATGGCCGAGTTACTTAGCCCTTCAGAAATCGCAGCCAAAGCTAACCAACTGTCAGCAGGTTGGAGCGTCACCGATCTCCAGTTGCAACAGACGCGCGAGTTTAAAGATTTTGTCGAAGCGATCGCGTTTGTCAATCAACTGGTGGAACCCGCAGAAGCAGCCGGTCATCATCCGGATATCGAAATTTCCTATAACAAAGTTACCCTTTCCTTAACAACCCACGATGCAGGCGGGTTAACAGAAAAAGATTTTTCCCTTGCTCAAGTGCTAGACCAAATCAGCTAGAAGACGGGTTTAGCAACGGGTAGGTTCCCCTCTCAAATATCAGAAATTTTTTAGGCTGTTATTGAAGGGAGAAGTTAATCTTAGGTTAATAGGTTTGCTATGATTCTGGCAGTGAGGTGTTTAAATCTCTAAAAGCGAGAGTTCGCTGGCAACCAATCCTCAAGCAACCGACCCTAGGAAAGTCCTTATCTTAAAGTCAACCTGCTTGCTATATGGATCGGGTATACTGCGTAAGGTTAAAAAACGCGATCGCCCTTGCAGCTTCTGCAAACGGTCGATCGAAGCTCTACCGAGAAGCCGTGAGCTGCAACGATGTTGTAGGTTTCTTCTTCTTGACCGAATTTGTAACCGTAGTTTTGAGATTCGGTTTCGGTGGTTTCGCGAACCAAGGAGCTGGTTACGAGAGAACCGTGCATTGCACTGAACAAAGCACCACCGAATACGCCAGCTACACCCAATTGGTGGAAGGGGTGCATCAGGATGTTGTGTTCAGCTTGGAACACCAACATGAAGTTGAAGGTGCCGCTGATACCGAGAGGCATACCATCGGAGAAGCTGCCTTGACCCAAGGGGTAGATCAGGAAGACTGCGCTAGCTGCTGCAACAGGTGCAGAGTAAGCAACGCAGATCCAAGGACGCATCCCTAAGCGGTAGGACAGTTCCCATTCACGTCCCATGTAGCAGAATACGCCGATCAGGAAGTGGAAGATTACCAACTGGTAAGGACCACCGTTGTACAGCCACTCGTCTAAAGAAGCTGCTTCCCAAATCGGGTAGAAGTGCAGACCGATAGCGTTGGAGGAAGGAACAACAGCACCGGAGATGATGTTGTTTCCGTACAGCAAGGAACCTGCAACAGGTTCGCGGATGCCATCGATGTCAACGGGAGGTGCCGCGATGAAAGCGATGATGAAGCAGATGGTAGCACTCAGCAGAGTGGGGATCATCAGAACACCGAACCAGCCGATGTAGAGGCGGTTGTTGGTGCTAGTGACCCACTCACAAAAGCGTCCCCAAGCGGAGAGGCTCTCGCGTTGTTGTAAGGTCGTTGTCATATGCCTGAATGATTGCTATGTAGTTTTCTAGGTTCTGTCGGCTCGCTGTTTCGCTTGCCGATGTACTCATGTTAAGACATATATTTAGTTTTGTAAAGGTTTTTGGGAGATTTTTTTACAAAAAAGCCTGCAAGCCATGTCCTGATATCGTTTTAGCCCTCTCAGAAATAGAAAACCATAATAGTAACGCTCTCAAATATGTATCAATATGTTACGTACAGTCCGGCCTATACGCTCGTTCCCACCTATGAGTGTTTTAATCGCTGCGAGTATTGCAACTTTCGGGTCGATCCGGCTGAGGATCGGTGGTTAACCCTGGAGCAGGCGGAGGAGTGCTTGCAGGGGCTTCGGGGGCAGGGAGTTTGCGAGATTTTGATTCTCAGCGGGGAGGTGCATCCAGAAAGCAAACGGCGAGAGGCTTGGTTGAGGCGGATCGAGTCTTTGGGCGAGTTGGCGATCGCTCTCGGCTTTTTACCTCATACCAATGTAGGCCCGCTGAAGTATGAAGAAATGTTACGACTCAAGACCGTTAATGTTTCAATGGGTCTAATGGTGGAACAAGTGACGCCGAAGTTAATGCAGACGGTGCATCGTCACGCCCCTAGCAAACAACCACAACTGCGCCTGCAACAGTTGGAATGGGCGGGAGAGTTACAAATTCCGTTGACAACGGGCTTGCTGTTGGGCATTGGGGAAACCGAACGCGATCGCCTAGATACCCTAGAGGCGATCGCCCAAATTCATCAACGGTGGGGCCACATTCAAGAGGTAATTATCCAACCCTACAGTCCGGGAAACAGTCAGATCTCGGATGCTCCAGGCTTTCCGCTAGAAGAGTTGCCAGCCGCGATCGCGATCGCCCGTCGCGCCTTACCCGAAGACATTACCTTACAAATTCCCCCCAACCTCGTCCGCTATCCCGATCTGCTAGTGGCTTGTCTGGAAGCTGGAGCCAGAGATCTCGGTGGAATTTGCCCGCGAGACGAAGTGAACCCAGATTATCCCCATCCCAACTTACAAGCACTGCAAGAATTATTATCTACCTGCGGTTGGTACTTGTACCCTCGCTTACCCGTGTATCCTCAGTACGAGGGCTGGTTGAACCTGGCTCTTCAGTCTCGCGTGCAACAGTGGCGCAACGCATTCACTCTGCTTTCCCCAGTTCAGCCGAACCTGTAGCGTTAACTTGGGCTGTCTTTAAAAGATGCAGAAAGCTAGCGAGTCACAACTCATGAATAGTTCTGGGCGAGAAGGCGCGAGAATTGCCGGAGGTGACAACCAACCTCCCAGGCTGACCCCAAGCCATCTTTGCTCAATTCAGAGCGCTGACTGTAAAGATGCAGATTTCGTGCAGAAGAACCGCTCTTAGCAAACTTTTGGGGCCATTTTTTGCTAAGTTTTGTAAAGAAATAATTATTTTGTATAAAAAAAGTCTCTGTATTATAAATAACAAATTATTGTATTCATTAAAGGACTCTATATCTCCTCCTATGCCTAAGTGATTCTACTTAGTTAGTCCTTTTGGGTTTTGCCACATCATTAATCAGCGATCTACTGGGCAAAGACCTTTTCTTGAAAGTTCTTTTAATCCTTTTTTGATTTAATTCATCCTCATTTACTATGTCTCAACCCTTAATGAACCTTGTATTGCCATTAGTCGATCGGGAACTTGAAAACCTTTCCTGGGGCGAGTCAAATGGTAGCCGAAGCTTATACTCTCGCAGCCTAGACGCCGATCGGTGGCGGCAGGAAGTTCAGGAGTACGTGCTTCAGCGCGTTCCGGTCTGTTACGTGCGAGTTGATGCAGAAGACACTCCCAACCTGAATGTGATTCCGCGATCGCTCCATCAACAAGTCAGAGCAGTCATTTTAGAGTGGATGCAACAAGTGGGTTCAAGACGGGACTCCTTTTCCTCCCCTTTTCCTCGCAAAAGTATCTGCCAATTAGTAGCTTAATTGAGCAATCTTCTGTTTTTACTGACCCATCTTGCTGCAAATAGTTTGTTTTTTGGCAAAGTTTGCTATACTAGAAAAGGTCTAGTTAAAACGGCGACATAGCCAAGCGGTAAGGCAGAGGTCTGCAAAACCTCCATTCCCCGGTTCAAATCCGGGTGTCGCCTTTTTCTTAAATACGAAAAACCTAAAAAGGGGATAGAGAGTGTCAGCCGTCACGCTATTTTGTGCTGGCGTCACATTCGTTGCGCTGAGCAAGAAATATGAGAGGAAAATTACTCTTTTGTAAACGCTTTTGCTCTGCCTACCTTGTAGAGATTCAAGATATTTTTTCTTATTTCTAATTCTCGGAGAGTGACAGAAGGGGGATATCCTCGCTCCTGATGAAGGAGGCTCCATTCTCTGGACGCGATCGCACGACATCCCATCAAGGCTAAAATCTCATGA
>JAAHGE010000020.1 GCA_010672635.1 Desertifilum sp. SIO1I2
CTCCCCAACCTGCCCGCTAGAGGCTAAACTTCAGGCGCTTTCACTGCCGATTTGAGATCGAGCGGTAAAGAAATTGGTTGCCCTTCAGATGCAGCCGAACGGCGGGGAGGACGCTGGGGAGACAGGAGTTTAAGACCGTCTAAAATTGCATTGCGAACCGTCGGTTCTGACTCGGTACTCAGCATTAGCCGCCAAGCATCTAGCACCGTCCGATACTGTTCGCGACTTGCAAAGCCATCAGCCCCCAAATCGCCTGCTTGACGCCGCAGCGATCGCGTCAAGCGTTTCACCGCAATAAATCGCCGCAACGGTTCAGACGCCGTTAATTCAAGCAACAACTCCTCTACATCCGTTCCCGATGGGGATTGAGCGGGCCTTAACCATTGACTCAACAACACCAGCAGAATCAATAGAGTCCCCAACCCTTGTAAAATCCCGCCCGTCGCGATCCAGGGGTTTTCAGTTTCCAACCAAATTGAAATTGCCAGATAACTCCCTAACGTCGCTGCACCCCCACCCCCCACGGCAAGCAGGAGGTGTTGATTAGCACCTTGGATCAAACGGCGCAAACCCTCTAAATGCTTTTGCCATTGGTTGGCTTGCGCCCAGAACAGAAACAGCATCAACAGCAAACCCACACTAGTCGCGAATAACAGCGGCCAATTCCACCACAGCATTGCGATCGCCACCGCTACAATCAAGAGCGACTCGCTGAAACGGAATCGGAAGAGATTTTTCTGTTTCAAACGGTATTTACTCATCGCGCCTCAATTACACCTTTATACTCATTTGTCTCGCGCCAGGTTCCCGTTGTCAATGGCACTGCCTGCTAGCATCCCTCTGGGTTACTGATTGAGAACTATTATTAGCTGTACAACAAAGATTAGGACAGTATTCATTGCTCTGATTTCGGACTCAGCACTTTGCTCAGAGCGATCGCTTAATCTGTTAACTTTAAACCCGCTAAATCAAAATCTCCAAACGGCGTCAGCCGAACTTGGCGCGTATCTTGAGGCGTCAGCGACAGTTGAATCCTCAAATACCGATAAGGCTTATAGGGAAGCTTATCCGCCCATTCAATCGCCAAAACCCCTAACGGCATCTCTTGGCCTTCCCAATACAACTCCGGCTGTAGGGCCGCACTTTCCTCTGGCTGAAGGCGATAGAGATCGAAATGATAAAGTGGCAAACGTCCCCCCCCATACTCATTAATCAGGGTAAACGTGGGACTATCCACCCATTGAGAAATTTCTAATCCTTGGGCAAGTCCTTGAACCAGCGTCGTTTTACCTGCACCCAAACTGCCTTCGAGCAAAATCGCACTACCGGCGGGCAACCGTTCTCCTAACAAAATACCCAGTTTCCGCGTAGCTTCTGCATCCGGTAACACAAACTTCAGCTCGGTTGAGGCATCTTCTTGCGACATAGACTTTATAACCCCTGAACCCTACCGTACCACTTGAGTAAAACCTTTGCGAGTCGTTGGGAATCATGTCGCACAACCCCGGTTGTTTCATCCTCATCCATCACATTGGTTAGAACAATCCGACGACCGAGTTGCCGAATCGCCTCGCGATCTAAGAATACCGGATGAGAACTCTCCTGAGCGTAACGAATCAAAGATTGGGCGGAAGGAACCTTCTTTTGCACCAGAACCGAATCAAATAAACGCCGTCCGCAAGCTTCATCGATGGCGCGGATGTGGTCGGAAACGGCATAACCGTCCGTTTCTCCGGCCTGAGTCATAATATTACACACATAAATCTTGGGCACATTGCGAGTGGCGATCGCATCGCTGAGTTCCGGCACTAATAAATTGGGAATCACGCTAGTATAAAGACTTCCCGGCCCAATGATAATCAAATCCGCCTCCTGGATCGCTTCTAGGGCCGCCGGAAGCGCCGGGGGATGGGCGGGGGTACAGCCAATTCTGACAATTTTGCCTCCCGCTTCGGTAATTTGCGATTCTCCCTCAATCCAGCGACCATCCGCCAATTCCGCCCACAGGTTAACATCGCTCAAGGTGGCAGGCAACACTTGACCCCGCACGGCCAGCACTTGAGAAGACGCGGCGATCGCTTGTTCGAGATCCCCCGCAATATCGCTCATCGCCGTTAAAAACAGGTTGCCAAAACTATGACCCACTAACCCATCCCCCGCGCGAAAGCGGTATTGAAATAACTCCGTCAGCAACTTTTCCTCATCGGCTAGCGCCGCCAAACAGTTGCGAATATCGCCGGGGGGAAGCACGCCAATTTCGCGCCGCAACCGCCCGGAAGACCCGCCATTATCCGCCACCGTCACAATCGCTGTAATATTGGCGCTGTAGACTTTTAACCCCCGCAGTAACGTGGATAGGCCCGTCCCTCCCCCAATGGCGACAATTTTGGGGCCGCGATGCAAGCGACGATGGGCCAGCAGTAAATCGATCAACTCCTCATCGCCTGGAGGGAGGAAGACTTGAGCAATAGAATCTAAGGTGCGCGTGTGACCCCAAACGATAAACAGAACGCCGGCTAGAAGCGTCAGCGGCCCGCTGATATAGTTAGGAACCAAGGTGGCAATCTTACCAAGAACCTGCTCAACTAACTGAATGAGGTAAAAAATGGGGGTCATCTTCGTCCAAATGGCCAACCCCAAAGCGGTGAGAATCACGCCAACGGTGCTAATGAGCAACCACCGCTTGACCAAAATACCGGGGGAGAGCCATTTAAACCACTGGCTGACTCGCCGTTGGGAGGAACGAAAGCGCGGCGAATAGTCCGACCGAGCGTGAATGGCTTTTCTAAACAGATCTAATGACATGGGTAATCTATGACAGGGAAGTTAATTTAAACAGATAACAATAGCACCTGATGAGGTTAACCCGATTGCGAGGAGCGATCGCGCTTGCCGTTAAGAGGTAGAATACATCGTCCCTATACTGTATACGGGTAAGATACTCGCACTTGATGTCCATCGCTGACTTTAGAGCCTCCCAGAACTTGCCAAGAGCATCTTAAATCCGGATTTGTCACCTTCGCGATCGTTGCTCTATACGTCATTGCTGCCTGAGTGGGACACTCTCATCCGGACTGTATCTCAGTCCAGGCAGACAAACAAGTGCAAATTGCCTCAAGATGAACCAAGAATCCCCTCGCCATCAGTTAGGGGAATTGTCAAGGATAGATTTTATGCCTGAGCCTTTAATTGAACTGCGAGGAATTAGTAAAGCTTTTGGAAGCTCGGTGGTGTTGGATCGAGTCGATCTGACCATTTATCCTGGAGAAGCCCTAGCCATTATTGGTCCTTCAGGTACGGGCAAATCGACGATTTTGAGAATTATTGCAGGTTTGCTTGCCCCCGATGAGGGAGAAATCTATATTCAAGGTCAGCGTCGTCTCGGTTTAGTTGGCGATAGCCGCGATCCCATTGGTATTGGTATGGTCTTTCAACAAGCCGCATTGTTTGACTCTTTAACTGTTGATGAAAATGTCGGCTTCTTGCTCTACCAGCATTCCAAACTCGCCTCAGACCAAATTCGCGAACTGGTTAAACAAAAACTGGAAATGGTTGGTTTAAGTGACATTAGCGATCGCTATCCGGCTCAACTCTCCGGCGGGATGCGGAAACGAGTTAGCTTTGCGCGGGCAATTATGGAAAATCCGGAAAATCCCCAAGATTCTCCCGAAGTGTTACTTTATGATGAACCTACGGCTGGACTAGACCCGATTGCCTCAACGGTCATTGAAGATTTAATTCGGCGGCTGCGGTCTGCGGGCAAGGGATGCAACACCTATGTTATCGTTACCCACCAAGACAGCACCATTCGCCGTACCGCCGAGCGGGTCGTTTTTTTATATCAAGGAAAAGTCAACTGGGAAGGCTCCGTCGAGGAGATTGATACGACCGATAATCCTTTAATGCGACAATTTCGCAGTGGGAGTATAGAAGGGCCCATTCAAGCGATCGGATAACGACCCTAAGCAACGCGCTAACTTTTCTCCATTTCCCTCGCAGTGTGTCGCTGACAACAAACCTGTTATTTATACATTGATGGCTAATCGAGGACGAAAATGCAACAGCGAATGGTTCGAGAAGGCACAGTCGGTCTTTTTATTTTGCTAGGTCTGGGGCTATTTGGCTTTTTGATCTTGTGGTTGCGCGGCGTCAGTTTTGGTCAGCGCGGCTATAGTACGGTGGTCGAATTTGCCGATGTTGCAGGGATGCGAGTCGGCGCAACCGTCCGCTATCGGGGGGTAGATGTCGGTCGGATTAGTCGCATTCAGCCCGGCCCCAATGGGGTAGATGTGACCATTGAAATTAGTTCTAAAGATTTGGTCATCCCCCGCCAGGTGGTAGTAGAAGCCAACCAATCGGGCTTAGTGGGAGAAACCTCCGTCGATATCAAACCCCTGACCCAATTATCCTCCAGCACTGTCCAAGCGGCCGACCCGACAGCGGCTGATTGCGATCGCTCCTTGATTGTCTGCGATGGCTCTCGCCTCGAAGGGCAAATAGGCGTGAGTTTTGACGAACTCTTGCGCGCCACTTTACAGGTGACAGAAGTGTTCAGCGACCCCACCTTCCTAGGGAATATCGAAAACGCAACCCTTAGAGTCGGAGAAGCCGCAGAAGGAGTGGCGGGTTTAACGGGCGATGTTGCCAGCCTCACCCAATCTGTTGAGCGAGAACTCACGAATTTCTCAAATGCAGCCCGATCGGTCGATGCTGCCGCCAATCAGATTCGCCTCTCAGCAGTGGAAGCCACCGATCGGTTAAGCGTGAGTGCTAATCAAACCACGGCTCAACTCACCCGAACCACCGATCAAGCTACGCGGTTTTTGGCCAATGTCGATAACCTGATTTCTACCAATCGCGCCACTTTGGTGACTACTTTAAACAACCTTAGCCAAACCAGCGACCAATTGCGACTCGCGGTGAGCAATCTCGGCCCGGTGCTGACGCAGGTGGAGCAAAGTAACTTCATCGCCAACCTGGATGCGCTTTCCAGTAACGCGCTGACGGCCAGTGCGAACCTGCGAGATCTGTCCAATGCGCTCAATAGCCCGACCAATATTGTCATGCTTCAACAAACCCTCGATAGCGCTAGGGCGACGTTCCAAAATGCCCAAAAAATTACCGCCGACTTAGATGAAGTCACTGGAGATCCAGCCTTCCGCGATAATCTCCGCAACTTAGTCAACGGCTTAGGGGGGTTAGTGTCTTCCACCGAACAGCTCGAACAGCAGGTCGAAGTGACTCAAACTCTGATACCGCTGGCTTTAACCTATAGCGAGTCCGTGGGGGCTGAGATTTTAGGATTAGAAGGATTGCGATCGCCAACCTCCAACCCACCTAACCCCTTACAAAGCTCTCGGATTAAACTCAACAAAATCTCTTACCCCATAGACGAAACGCAACTGCTAGAAGAACCAACGGTTGAATAGCGACCTTACCCAGAGTTTGCCCAAAACTGGTAGGCTAATATTCACAAGTCCGTTCAGTAAAGTCAGCGAGCTGTGACGCGAAACCGCGAACCTGTCGAAAGTTTAGTTTTCTATCACTTATTTAAGTGGTCGGTCGTTAGCCCCATGCTCCATGCCTACTTTCGGGGCAAAATTTATGGAGCCGAAAACGTGCCTCACTCTGGGCCGTTAGTGGTGGTTAGCAATCACGCCAGCCACTTCGACCCGCCCATTGTCTCCAGTTGTATGCGGCGTCCGGTGGCTTTCATGGCAAAAGAAGAGTTATTCAATATTCCTTTGTTGCGTCAAGGAATTTTGCTCTACGGGGCGTATCCGGTTAAGCGCGGACTCGCCGATCGGAGCGCCCTGCGATCGGCACTGAGCTATTTAGAGCAAGGTTGGGCAACCGGGCTGTTTTTACAAGGCACCCGTACCCCCGATGCTCGGATTACAGAGCCAAAATTAGGGGCCGCGCTGATTGCAGCCAAAGCCAAAGCCCCGATTATTCCTGTGAGTTTGTGGGGAACTGAGGGGATTTTGCACAAAGGCTCGCCCCTCCCCCGCCCCGTACCTGTCACTGTGCGAATTGGGGAAGTTTTCGATCCGCCCCGTTCAACGGAGCGCGAAGAGTTGGAATCTGTGACGCAAAGGTGCGTTGAGGCGATCCACGCCATGCACGATTTAGGACGTTGATTGTTATGGAAGATTTAAAAGCGCAATTACAAGAAAACCTGGATGAGGCGGAGTGGGAGTGGTTAAAACCCCATATTGCGCGAGATGTCGTTGTTGTGGTCGATCCGCGTTTAGATTTGCTGGATGTGGGAGAGGCGATCGCATCAGATCGGGTTTCTTCAGTTCAACATTGGATTAGCGAACAACTGATCGCCAAGCCTTCAGTGACTCAAATTCAAGATTGGAACACCAATAGCCATAAACGGTTCGCGGCTTTAATTGTCCAACCCTACGTTTTAGTCCAAGAAAAAGCCCCATAAGGTTGGGTTAGCGTCAGCGTCACCCAACAGCAGCTAGCATGGAGCTTTCAGCAATTTTGTCAAGCCAGCCGCAACTGGCTTGGCATTGAGTTTAACTTCTCAGGCTGACGCCGAATTTTTCCACTAAGGCATCCCGAACCTTTTGATGGAGGGGTTCAACCTCGGCATCCGTGAGAGTGCGATCGCTTCCCCGATACACCAAACGGAATGCTAAACTGCGCTGACCTTCCGGGACATGTTCGCCTCGGTATTCGTCAAACAGGTTTACAGACTCCAACAGAGACTCGCCACCCTTCTCCCGCGCAGCTTTGGCCACCACTTTTTGGATATCGGCCACCGAAACCTCCACCGGGGCGAAGAAAGCAATATCGCGATCGGCGGCTGGATAGGTCGAAAACGGTTGAAATAAAGGTCTGAGACTTTCTTCGCGGTCAAAATAGTTGTAAATCGTCTCTAATTCCAACTCAAACCCATACACCGCATCCGGTAAGCCCAACTCTTGGCGCAGTTGGGGGTGAAGTTGACCAAAATTGCCTAACCGTTCGCCTTGCAACCATAATGAAGCCGTTCTTCCGGGGTGCAAGCGTTCGTCTTGGCGGTTTGGCTGGTATTCAATGGCGGGTAGCCCCAAGCGCTGAAACACGCTTTCGAGAATACCCTTCGCCTCATACCATGTCATGGGCAGATCGCGCCCGCTGCGCGTCCATTTCCCTTGGCTGGAGTCGCCGCCGATCGTGCCTGCGAGGGACTCAGTTTCTAGCAACCCCTCTTCATCAGCACTGAAAACGCGCCCAATTTCAAACCCATTTAACGGGCCATTCCCTTGCTCTAGGTTATATTGAAAGGCTTGAATTAACCCAGACAATAGCTCAGTCCGCAGAGAAGAATATTCGGTAAACAGAGGATTGCTAATGTGAATTTGGCGATCGCTCCGAGTTTTAGTCACCGCATAGGAATAGTGTAAAACCTCTGTTAACCCAGCGGCTCGGAAGGCTTCGCGCAGGCGGCGCGTCACGATCTCTTCCATCGGTAAATAACCGGGTTCTCCAGCGACGGGCAGCGTTTCGCAGAAGCGATCGTAACCATACAGGCGGGCAATTTCTTCAATTAAATCAATTTCCCGTTCTAAGTCGCGGTAGCGGTAGGGAGGAACGGTAACGCGCCAAACCCCTTTTTTCACCGATTCCAACTGACAGCCCAGGGCGGTTAAAATCCGCTCAATATCCCCGGCTGGGATATCGATAGTGTTATCCTCAACTTCAACTTGGCCTAAGACTTGATGGATGCGTTCTTGACGCAATTCAATGGCGCGAGTCCAAGCGGACTTATCGGGACGCGCATCGGCGACTGCTTGGGTGGTGGGAACGCCTGCTGAAATTTCTTGAATCAGCGCGATCGCCCGCCGACAAGCCACTTCTAACTCAGCTTGGTTAACGCCGCGTTCGTAACGGGCAGAAGCTTCAGTTCGCAGCCCTTGGGTACGGGCAGAACGGCGAATAGAAAGCGGATCGAACAAAGCCGCCTCTAACAGGATGCGGGTTGTGCCTTCGTAGACTTCTGTTTCTTCGCCGCCCATCACCCCCGCAAGGGCAACGGGTCGATCGTTGGCGGTAATTAACAGGGTTTGGGGTTGCAGGGTACGGGTTTGTCCGTCCAGGGTTTTGAGGGTTTCCCCAGGGTTGGCGAACCGGACGCCGATGGTGAGGTGGGCTTCTCCGGTGACAGCCTGGAGGCGATCGCGATCGAAGGCGTGGAGCGGTTGGCCCCACTCCAATAAGATGTAGTTGGTGGCATCCACCACGTTATTAATCGGGCGCACGCTGGCCGCCAACAGCCGACTCTGCAACCATTCGGGCGAGGGGGCTATTTTTATCCCCTCAATGAGGGTACCGATATAAGCCGGACAAGCAACTTTTTCGAGAATTTCCATATTCAAATCCTCGTTATTGCTGCCTAGCGTTGTTTCGGGAATTTCCGGCAGGTGTAAAGTGCCCCCAGTCAGGGCCGCCACTTCTCTAGCCACTCCCACCATTGACAGCGCGTCAGCCCGGTTAGCGGTGGAGGTGAGGTCGAGAATGACATCATCTAAGCCCAGGAGCGATCGCACATCCGTGCCCAATGCCAGGGAATCTTGGGTAAAAATATGAATGCCTTCCGATTGTTTTTCTAGCCCCAATTCCGAGAGCGAGCAAATCATCCCCTCGGAACGAACGCCCCGCAGCTTGGTGGGTTTAATTTTTAAGTCAATATTGGGTAAATAGGTTCCTACCGTTGCTACGGCAACTAAAATTCCTGCCCGCGCATTCGACGCGCCACAGACAATATTTAATGGCTCCTTTTCGCCCACATCAACTTGGCAAACCCTTAACTTATCCGCATTAGGGTGGGGTTCAGCCTCCAACACCTTACCAACGACCACCCCATCTGCCCAAGTTCGACGATCTTCGATATCTTCAACCTCAAAGCCAGCCATTGTCAGCGTTTGAGCAAGTTCTTCAGGAGATAGGGTAATGTCTACTAATTCCCGCAGCCAGTTTAGAGAGATCCGCATGACAATGCGCCTTTAATGTGTTAAGCCAAATTCAAGTTTGAACAATTCTAGATTAGCTCAATCGGGAACCTCTTCAAGGGAAGCGATATCCCGCGCAAGATTCGGGGTAAAAGCTGGTAATCTATACTTAATCGCGATCTGTCCCAACTGGGTCGAATAGAGCATTAATGAGCATTTCTACTTCCGTTCTGGAAGCGTTGCTGCAAGCGCAGCCTCAGTTGCGATCTCAAATTTATTTCAAGCCTTCCTTAATTGCCTTGTCTCATGCAATGGAAGACCAAGTTTTGGCAGGGGTAGGCGAACCGCTTGTTATAGCAAACTTTCAGCAAGAACGATTTTATCGACAAGAAGCCCATCGCTATCGGCGAATTGCAGCCCAAACGCCGCATGTTTACGTTTTGGCCGCTCCAGAAACCGAGTTTAAAAATGCATCCGGGCATTATGAAACCATTGCCTTTGCTCCCACTGATGAGTTGAAGCACGAATGGCATTTGGTGGTGGTGGGAGAACAGTACGCCTCGTGTTTGGTGTGTCGAGAGCGAGATGCGATCGCCTATACGCCCTCCCCAGAGAGTTGTAACAATCAAAATGACTGGTCGGTTTTACAAACCTCCTTCTTAGAGATGGATCAGTCCCGGCGGTTTGAGGGGGTTTGGACCTTCGATCGCCAAGTCAGTTGTTGGGTAGCCAATCTCTTATTAGACCGCATTGTGGGCTATCGCCCGGAACTCGCCGCGAAAGTGGCCCAGGCGAAACTGAAACTCCAACAAAACCAAAGCGGCTTTCCTCAAGCCGATCCAGGACCATTCGCCGAGCGTTTAGTCACCTACCTGCAAGCGGGTCAATATAAATTACTCAAAGCCTATAGTTCCATTGCCATTCAAGAGCGAAAAGAACGCCTGATTAATTCCATCACCGATACGATTCGGCGATCGCTCAATCTTGACGAAATTCTGCAAGTTGCCACCTCCGAACTCGGTCAAGCGCTGGGTTTGTGTCGCTGCATGATCTATCGTTGCAAAGCCACCGACACCGACGCCACCATCAGTCATGAATTTTTAGGCAGTTCCGCACTCGCTTCAGTCGCCCATCAGACTTGGCCGCTGCAAAATAACCCGCTGTTTCAAGAAGTCTTAGAAAAGCGCAGTCCGGTTTGTATAGAAAATACCCAGTCGAGTCCCTGTCTGCAAGCCGTTCCAGAGATTTTGGCGCTAACGCAAGAATGGCAGATTGGCTCGTGGTTAATGGCCCCCGTCTTCTATAACGATCGCCTGCTCGGTTTAATTGAGTTACATCATTGCGGTTCCCAGACCTATCGCTGGCAGCAAGATGAAATTGCCCTGGTAGAGGCGATCGCCACCCAGTTAGGCGTCGCGCTGATCCAAGCCGAAGCCTATGCCAACCTCGAAGACCTCAACGAACAGCTAGAAGCCCTCGATCGCACCCGCAGCAACCTGATCGCCATTACCGGACACGAACTGCGGACGCCCCTGTCTACCATTCAAATTTGCTTAGAAAGTCTCGCCCAAGAGCCAGACATGCCCCTAGAATTGCGGCAAGTCATGCTGAACACGGCCTTAGACGATGCCGAACGCCTGCGCGAATTGGTTCAAGACTTCCTCACCCTGTCTCGCCTCGAAAGCGGTCGGGTGGAATGGCATCCCGAACCTTTACCTTTAAGAGAATGCGTCGATCTGGCTTTGAGTAGTTTGCGATCGCGTCAAACCGAGGTCAGCTTACCGCAAATTACCACCTGCTTGCCTTCAGAATTGCCACTCGTTCAAGCTGATGGGGAATGGTTAGTCGAAGTTTTATCCAAACTCCTCGACAACGCCTGTAAATTTACCCCCACCCAAGGGCAAGTCACCATTGAAGCCCAAGATAACCAGAACCAAATGGTGGAAGTTACTATTGGGGACACGGGCAGAGGCATCGAACCTAACCGTTTAGAAGCTGTTTTTGACCGCTTCTATCAAGAAGAAGGAGCCTTACGCCGAACCACAGGCGGAACGGGCTTAGGGTTAGCCATTTGTCGGCAAATTGTCCAAAATTGGGGCGGACACATTTGGGCCCAGTCGGCCGGAAAAGACCTGGGCAGTCAATTTCGCTTTACCATTCCCATTGTGGGCAATGCCAAAGCCCAACCTTCCGAGAGCGCTGCCGAAACGCGCCAACCGACTCGCCGCCCTCGCAACCGGACGCGAGCCAAACGACGAACGACCCTAAAATAGGGCGATTGGTTAGCGCATATCAGTTTCCTCAAACTGAGATCCCTCGTTAGCTAAGAAACGTTCCATCCACTTTTGATAAACGGCTTCTAACTTCGGGTTATCTAACAGGATGCGGACTTCAATGGCTTGATAGCTCGCATTTGGCTGACGAGCGAGCGCGGCTAAGAACTGACTGGCACTCGCCGCCGAGTGAAATTCACCTGCAACGCTCCGTTGCGAGGAGAGGGTATCAGTTATCTCAGCCATTTCGACGCTTTCAGGATTGCCCCTCAAATCGACAACGGCGAGGGTTTGCGATTCGGGGCTGACTTGCTCAACTACCAGTTTCTCGCGGCGCACGGGTACTTGTAGCATTTGGGTTTCTATGACTTTGCGAACCACCACATCGCCGATTTTACGTCTTTGGGGCATGACGTTGAGGTGCTCTTCTAGAAGCTGGATGGTGTTCCCTTCAACTCTTTCGACTCTTTCTGCTTGAGGCAAGGGTGCCGCAATTTGCACTAATTCTTCGGGGATTTCCCGATGTACGGGCGTTTGGACAGTCGTTTCTGTCGTTGCAGTCGGGGGTTCTAATCGTTGTTGGCTCCAACCTTCTAAGGGGGTAGGACTTTCTAAGGGGGCGGAAGTTTCGAGGAGGGTGAGGCGGGTATCGGAGGGGGTTTGGGTTGAAGGGCGTCGTTCGCTTCTCGTCGAGGGGTAGGCCGGAGCGTTGGCAAGTTCGTTACTTGCCCCTTGCCAATAGACCCGCTGTGCGGTGGAATCGATTTGAGCGTTTGAGGCGGGAAGGATAACTTGTCGGTTGCCCAGATCGACCACAAAAAATTGCAAGGCTCCGCTTGCATCTGTTAGGGTATTGACGATGGTGCCTAAACGGTTGGAGCGATCGCCATAAATGCCCCATTGGTCAAGTTCTCGACCTGGGTAGTTGGGTTGGGAACCGTTATTTCTTAAAAGTGACATTCTTACTCCAAGTTTTTTTATAAATAAATAACTGTATTAAGAAGGTGCAGGTAGAGCCTCTAATCAAGCTCTACCTACCTCTACTCGCGCTACTCTGTGAGTGGCTGTTGAAGAATTAGCGAGTGCGATCGGGTCTTCTGTCTACTACAGGACGACCTTCAGTTCTCACATCGAGTTCTTCGCGGCGCAGTTGTTCTTCAGCTTCCACGGTTTCGCGTTCGACTTCTTTTCTCACCTGAACTTCTTCGCGCACGTAAGCTTCCTTACGGATTTCAGGGGTTTCTTCGTAGACTTCGACGCGAGCCACTTCACCTTCAGTAAAGGCATCAGCACCGGGGGTTACAGGGGTATTAGCACCGTCGCTGTTAACGCGCTCGACCACAACCCGCTCTTTTTCAACGGGGACGGAAACGCGTTGAGTTTCGACTTCAACATCTTTTCCGACCAACACTTCACCCGATTTTTGACGGGTTTTGTTGGCAATCAGTCGCTCTTCGTACAGGCGCAGGTTTTGGTGGTCGCGATCGTTGGTATCGTATAGGTCTTGGTCGCGATCGTAGGTGTAGGTATTGCGATCGTAGGTTGCCGCAGCCGTGGCACCTGTACCTTGACGATAAGCACCGCGTACCCGTTCTTCGTAGTCGTAATCGACGGTTAAAGAATCGTGATATTCCGGTAGATTTTCAACTTGGGCTTTCGTTAAACCATCTACATAAATCCGGCGATCGCTATGGCTCATGCGAGCGCGACCTACGGGTAACAAAATCTTTTTACCTAAAATCCAGATTCCGGTATTGACGACGAGATAGCGAAACTTGCTATTTTCGTCTACTAGAATGTCATCAACACTACCGACTTTCTCATTTCCGGAGTAAAGGTCGTATCCGATAATATCTTGATTATCAAAGTAGGAACGATAATTGGGGTCGAAATCTCTGATTTTGAACAAAGGCATAATGATTAATTCCTTATCAAACAGACTACACTTTTAACCTTAAGAAACTCAGCCCATGATTTTGTCTCTCTATCGATCGACCTGCCTCTGTTCCTGAAGGATGAATTAAAATTACTGTCAAATGATTTTCAGATTTTTTCAATAATTTCCTCTCTCTCAAGATAGGTTTATAAGTTCACCTTGAGATAGGTGCGGGAAAAGGTCAAGATTTTTATAAGTGAAAGAACTCTTATGTTTCTTGAGTCTAATATTTAACCAAAAAAGGTGGAAGTAACGACCTATGATGGATTACACAAATAGACCTGAAGGTCGGCTTGCCGATCGGACTGTCGCTACAGTTCCTACTACAAGCGAGTATCGCGATCTGGTTCGTTGGGGTCCGATTATTGCAGGGTTGCTCGTTGCTATTACTTCTCAAATGATTCTCAGCGCATTAGGGGCAGCGATCGGCTTAAGTACAATTGCCGGGTCAGATGCGCCCCGAACCAATGCCGGGGATGTGGGGACGGCGGTCGGTACGTGGTCTATTATTAGCTTATTTATTGCTTTGTTTATTGGCGGTTGGATTACGACGCGCACCTGCGGCCCGATGAACCGCAATACCGCCTTACTCAACGGGGCAATTTTGTGGGCAACCACCCTAGCTGTCAGCGCCTTTCTCTTAGCGAGTGGCGTAACGGGTGCTTTTGGAGTCATCGGTGCTAATGCTGGAGAAATTATTAACCAAGCCCAACAAGGAGGCGCGACAATTCCAGGGACAACTCCCGGTACTCAGCCTAACGTTACCGCTCAAGAAACTCGCGACTATGCTGGCACAGCCGCAACCGTGGGTTGGTCGTTTGTAATTGGTTCGCTGTTAGGATTGGCTGCATCTTTAATCGGAGCTTCTGTCGGGGCGCGTCGTCCTCATGCCTACGTTCATTCTTCAGATCGAGTGGATTAAATCGAGTATGGGGCGTTTTTTTGAGATTAAAGAACGCTTGGGTTTTGATTCAGTAGAGGAACTGAAGAATACGTAGAAGACTACGCCATCATTTCTTAACCTAACTTAACAAAACGATCTGATTGAGTTGGGTTCTTCTACTGAAAAAACTAGTCCAAAATTAGAAGGACAATCTTCTATCTCAAGGTTGGGCGAGTTGTGAAGTAAAAAAGCGCGATCGCCCAAATCTTTAGATAGAGATTTTTGGCATCATTTCTCTCACCTAGAGTTGACGCAGTGATGAACTCGCAATTTTTAAACTAGTAGATATAGACAGAAAAGGAGTTTTTATAACATGGTAGATCCCAAAATAAGAAGAGATGACGATCCCGCAGCCGATCGAACCGATACCAATCCCGATCCGATTTCCGGTCAACCAGGCGCTCATCCCGTCGGGACTGGAATTGGTGCGGCAGGCGTGGGGACGGTTGGTACCGTAGTGGGTGGTGTCGTTGGCGGGCCCATCGGTGCTGTCGTTGGTGCCGCAGTCGGTGCGGTCGCCGGTGGCTTAGTCGGTAAAGGCGTGGCTGAAGCAGTCAATCCCAGCGTTGAAGATGAATACTGGCGGCAAAACTACGCAACTCGCTCTTACGTCACTCCAGACGAAACCTATGACAACTATGCCCCCGCCTATCGCACGGGTTATGAAGGCTATGCCCGCTATGCAGAAAACCCGAAAACCTATGAAGAAGTAGAGCCTGAACTAGAAAACACCTACGTTCAAACTTACGGAAACACGGCTTTACCGTGGGACAAAGCCAAACATGCCGCCCGCGATGCGTATATCAAACTGTACGAGGAACGCCTAGTCGCCGATAAGCACCGGGATAAAGTAGGTGAAGTTTCGGTTGGCAAGCACGTTGAAAGCGAAACGGCGCGCGTTGCCGTTCCTGTGACTAAGGAAAAAGCAATTGTCGAGCGCGTTTCGGTAGATCGGGATACGCCTGTAGATCCCGATCGCGTTAACTTTGGCGAGACAGAAGCCAAACGGGTGGAAATTTACGAAGAAAGACCGGATATCCATAAAGAAGCGTTTGTCCGCGAGAACGTTGATGTCCGCAAGGAAGTAGACCGAGAAACTATTGAAGCTGAAGAACAAGTTCGTCGGGAAAGACTTGATATTGATACCAAAGGTCGCCCCGACATCAAGCGTTAGGTCAGCCAGTTAATCTCTAAATAACAAAGCGGTTTCTTTCCAAGAGACCGCTTTTTCATGGCATCGTGACCGAATAGAGAATTCGGAGCCACCTAACGTTAAGATCGAAATAATGTTTTGCAAACCTCTAGAGAAATCTCCGAGCCGTGTTTAACACTCTAATTACTGACTTCCGCATTATCTTTGAGCGCGATCCAGCCGCTCGTAACTGGCTGGAAGTCCTGTTTTGTTATCCCGGTTTACAGGTACTCGTTTTTCACCGCTTTGCCCATCTGCTTCGCAAACTCGGCATTCCCTTCATTCCTCGATTGATCTCTCATCTGGGTCGCTTTGTGACGGGGATTGAAATTCACCCCGGTGCAGTGATTGGCAAAGGTGTCTTTATCGATCACGGGATGGGCGTAGTGATTGGGGAAACGGCAATTGTTGGAGATTATTCGCTCATCTATCAAGGCGTTACCCTTGGCGGGACGGGCAAAGAAAGCGGCAAGCGCCACCCAACTCTAGGAGAAAATGTGGTGGTGGGTGCAGGCGCTAAGGTACTGGGAAATCTGCAAATTGGCAATAATGTCCGGATTGGCGCGGGTTCTGTGGTGCTGCGGGATGTGCCTTCCGATTGTACGGTAGTTGGCGTTCCGGGTCGGGTCATTTATCGTTCTGGAGTCCGGGTCGATCCGTTGGAACACGGTCGCCTGCCAGATTCGGAGGCGGAAGTGATTCGGACGTTGGTGGATCGGATCGAGCAACTCGAACAGCAGGTACAGATGCTACAACAACAACCTGCAACGGTGGGGGCGGCGCTGAAGATGTCGTCGCTGGCGGGGTTGAAGAGTTTAGAAGAGGGCAAAAGCTGCCGTTTGCGCGATCGCGCGATCTCTGAATTTCTCGACGGATCGGGAATTTAAGGGTTAACGGCGGTTTCTGACCAACCTGTTGCCTCGCAATATTGATAGAGCGTGCGGTTCTGCGGATCGCCGCGCAGTTCGAGGCGATCGACACTGACTGGATCGAGGAGCAACAAACAAAATTCAGCCGGGGGTTGGTTGGGATTGGGATTGGGGGGTGCAAACGCCTCTGATTTGCTGCGTTCTTGGTTGGGAGGGGGCCAAGCAAATTGGATGCGGGCGTTATCTGAAAGGTTTTGCCAAGTTAACTGGCGGTGCTTTTGCAGTTGCGGATCGGGGTGGGTATCGCTCACCAACAGTAAGGTTCCGGCGATGCGGAATTGTTCTCTAGTTTCGGTAAAGTACCAGCAAATTTCACCCCAAGCTTGGTGTTGGATCTGGTGAATTTTGGCAGAACGCGCATCGGTAATCATTTTGAGGCGATCGCTATCGTCTAAAAAACCGCGAAAGACGACAGTCCGGTTAGCTGGCTTACCATCGGTTTGGACGGTGGCCAGTTGAAAGTAGCGGGAATAGGGTTTGCTGCGGTTGAGGTGCAGGGCGCGGGCTAGGGGCGATCGCCAAGGAGTCATGCGTTAGGGTGGGGGGATGGGGAGATGGGGGGAATAGATTTGGGTGATGGTGCGATCGCGATTCAGGTTAATGACGAGATCGACGCTTGGATCTTGGGTTAGGGGTGAAATAAATAGTTCTGGGTGCAAGCTCCGCCAGAAATAATACACGAATTCGGCAATTTGGCGATCGCTCATTCCAGTTTTTCCTTGGGCGATGGCTTCGCGTTCGGCTTGCTGTCGCCATTGCAAAGACAGACGATAATCGATCGGGGAGAAGATCCACAGGCGGTCTAAGCGCTGCCACAGGGGGAGATAGTCAGCAAGTTTGGCGTTGATATCGCGAGCAAAGGCGCGATCGCCTTCCGTATCGATGGGGGAGGGGGGAGACTCAAAGGCGGCTGGATCGATCGCTCTGACGCCCACAAACCAGCCCTCAAATAAGACGATATCCACTGAAGAGACCCTTTGCGGTTGAGCGCGATCGCCTGCACCGTCATAGGCGGATTTATCGAAACGGGGAATCTCAACCTCTGTTTCTCCCTGGCGTAAGGCATCGAGAACGGCGATGCCCAATTCTACATCATGGGTGCCGGGGGGGCCGCGCCAACGCAAACGCGGATCGTGCTGTTGCAGGTATTGGCGATCGCGATAGGTTTTATACAAGTCATCTAGGGATAGGCTTAGGCTAGAGTAACCCAACTCCGCTAAAATAACTTGGAGAATCGCGGCTAAGGTGGATTTACCCGTCCCTTGACTGCCGAGAATCCCTTGAATGAGGGGGCGTTGTTGAGAAGCGCGATCGCTAACCAGTTGCAGGGCTAAGGGCAGCCAGAAATGCCACAGACTCTCAGCAAGATACTGGGGGTTAAATTGAGGGTAGCGATCGCCCAATTTGGGATAAACCGCCTCAAAGCGATCGCGATCGGCAGCCGGTAGAATAGGAAACCGGGGTGATTGTTGCCAAGGTTTCACCTCAAGACCCAAGTTTAAACGCCTCCACAAATAAACTATAGGTGAAACCAATTTTCAGCCAATTCATAGTTTCTGCCCATAACGCGCGTCCAACTTGGCGACCTCTGCCATAAACAATAATGCTGACCGATTCGGTAAATACAATCAAAATTGTGGCAATTACAACATCAAGACTTCCCCTTTGTCCGGCAACGGTTGAGACCACCGTTCCTAAAAATGTGCCAAAGAGTAGGCTAATCGCCAGAAAAGAAAGACGCCGCCAAGGGTTGCGTAACCCTCGCCGTAACTGTTCGCCAGCCGATTCTACTAGTCGGTTGAGTCGAGTATCTTGCGTAAGCCTCGCCCCCTAAAACTTGCAAAATATTATCAAATTGAATCCACGCTACCACTCCCTTTTCCCTTGGGCAAGCCTTCTAGAAAAAGCTGACAATTTTAATTTGGCTCAACCAAAAGGCACAAAGCTTGCTATCACTAAAGAAGATAGCCGTATGGCGCAGGTTCGCTCTAAGTGTTATGAAATTTAATGGGTACCCAGTTGCAATTATTATTGTCTGTCTGGGGATGGGGGTGCTATTGCTGAATCTATTCAGCAGCATTGAAGTTGCAATTGAACCCTATTCGCCAGTCCCTTCGCCGATACCGGATAGTCCGACCACTCCCGAACCGCCTTCGCCTCCTCCATTAACGCCCACGCCTGGGGGGTTGCGCGTTAGCAACCAAACTGATAGCCCGGTGCGGGTGGCGTTGCTGCATCAACTAGAAGAGGACAGCGCTTATAGCAAACCTGCCCATTGGGATTTTTCTCCAGGAGAGGGACGGACTCAAGGCTTGATCTTATCTCTGCCCGATCGCGATTTGCGCTTGCGTCCCGGCGATATTGTGGTGGCTTTTGCTCAGGATGGTTCGCGTCAATATTGGGGACCCTTTGTGGTCGGCCAGACGGCTCAACCCGTGCTAGACTCTGAAACTCAGGAATGGCGGTTGATGCTGACTCGCTAGGAACCCAACGGGTATAGCCCAGTCATCAAAGCTGCACAGAATTTTCTGCGGACCGATCGACCTTTAGGGTAAAGTCAACACAGGAAAAGCGAATGGCTGAGGTGACTCGAAAAGCTACGATGAAGGATCGCGATTGGTTTCGGTATTGGGAAAAACATCCTCAGATCCTCTGGGGGCTTGCGATCGGCGGGTTGCTGCTGGTTGGTGGGATTGCTTTTCTCTGGCATCTAGGTAGCACGGGTTTGATTGATGAAACCGAACCGTTGTTTGCGGAAGCTGCCCGTCAAATGGTCGTGACAGGAGATTGGATCACGCCCTATTACAATCAAGCGACGCGCTTTGATAAACCGCCTCTGATTTATTGGCTGATGGGGGTGGCTTATCAGGTTTTGGGGGTGAATGAATGGGCCGTGCGTTTGCCATCGGCGTTGGCGGCGATCGCCCTCATGTTTTTTGGCTTCTATACCCTGCGTTATTTCGGCTTTCCAGCCCCGTTAACGGGAAAAAGGCAAAATTTGACTCCAGCGCGGCAATTGTGGCTATCGGCGATCCTGGGGGCAACTTTGATGGCGCTGAATCCGCAAACGATTGCTTGGGGCCGCATTGGCGTTTCTGATATGCTACTCAGCGGTTTTATGGGATCGTCTTTGTTGGCGTTCTTTTGGGGATATGCCAAGGCTGAAGTCAATTCAGAACTCGCTTCTAAACGATTTCCCCAGGGCGGATATCTGGCTTTTTATATTCTCAGTGCTTTGGCGGTGCTGACCAAAGGACCGGTAGGGATTGTTTTACCGGGCCTCATTATGGGTGGCTTTTTGGTGTATGTAGGGCAACTTCAGGTTGTATTGCGGGAAATGCGCTGGCGTTGGGGTTTGGTCATCGTCGGCGCGATCGCCATCCCTTGGTATATCCTGGTGACGCTGGCGAACGGACAAGCCTATATTGATTCTTTCTTTGGCTATCACAATATCGAACGCTTTACCAGCGTTGTTAACAATCACTCGGCTCCGTGGTATTTCTATTTTCTAGTGGTTTTAGTGGGGTGCGCGCCGTGGTCGGTTTATTTACCGATGGCGATCGCCCAAACGCAATTTTGGCAGCGATCGCAGTGGCAGCGACAGCCGCGATCGCAACAACTGAGCCTGTTTGCCTTTTTCTGGTTCGTTGTCATTTTCCTATTCTTCACGACCGCCGTTACCAAACTGCCTAGTTATGTCCTCCCCTTAGTTCCCGCCGCCGCTATTTTAGTGGGGTTGCGCTGGAGTTGGGCCATAACCCACCCCGAACCGCAACATCGGCTCTCGTTTTATCTGGCGGGAATTGCCAATATCGTACTGTGCGGCGCGATCGCCCTCACCATTTACCTCAGCCCTCGACTGCTGGGCGACGATCCGGCAATGCCTGACATTAGCGGGCTTTTGCAAGCATCAGGACTGATCGAACGCGGCGTTATCATTTGGCTTGGGATGACGATCGCGATCGCAATGCTCTTGGCGGTGCGTCAATTTCGCTGGTTATGGGTTCCCAATTTAGTCGGATTTCTGCTATTTCTGACCCTAGTCATTACTCCGGCAGCTTTCCTAGTCGATAGCCAGCGCCAACTTCCCCTGCGCCAACTCGCCGCCACGGTGACAGAAGTGCGACAGCCCAACGAACCCCTGATTATGATTGGCTTTGAGAAACCCACTTTGGTCTTTTATACCCAACAACCCGTACAATATTTTCTGCGGGCAACCCGTACGGTAGAAGAACTCCAAAAACAGGCGATCGCAAACCCCTCTTCCTCAACCGTGTTAGTGTTAGCCTATCCCAAAAAAATCGTCCATACTGGATTGCCAAGCGATCGCTATCAAACCCTGGCTCAGGCTGGCGCGTATCAGTTAATTCGAGTCCCTTTGCAAGCGTTTCTCAACATTCAGCCCGCACAAGAACACTAACGCCGTTCGCTTTGAGCAAATTCAGCCGCGACTTGCATCACTTGTAATAGCGTGGAAGAAATCGATTGAGAATCGGGAGAAATTAAACAGGGAAAGACCGATAAATCTGAGACTTGATTGGCGGCTTGGGTGGTTTCTTGCGTCAGCGTGACGATGGGTAAACTGGCGAGGGCGGGGTGTTGGCTCAACTGCTGCAAGTAGTCTAAGGGATCGGCTAACCCGGCATCGTTGAGCAATAAGACGTTGGGTTTCCAGATCCGCGTCAGCAATTCCGCCTGATCGAGATCGTCCACTTCTACAATCCGGCGATCGCCGTGGGGAATTGCACTAAAATCCCCCGTGAGGGCTTCATCTAACTCGCTCTTTTTGAGGGCGCGATCGCTCTTTGCATCGAAATCAGGATCGACCGGGCTAAGGTACAAAATAGTGAGGTGAGGCGAGGATTTTTGAGGCGAGGGCATGGGAGAAGTTGGCAGAGAAGGTCGAAGTTTTTGCACCAAAGCTTGAGGCTCAATTGGAAAACTCAAGAAATCATCGACTAAGGTTAGCCTCAGCGGCTCGGTGACTTGACCTAAAATCAAGGTTCGCAGATTGCAAGTTTGGGGATCGTTTTTAAGTTGTTCTAGCAGTTCGGCGGTAATGTACGGCTGGGCGTAGGTCAAATTGAGCAAAATCGCTTGCGGTTGAAAGCGTCGCGCTTTCTCAATCGCTTCTGCATCAGAACGGGCGACTAAGCACCAATACCCCAGCTCTTGTAAAGCTGCACTCAGGGTTTGAATGCGTTGGGGGTTGATTTCAACTAAAAGTGCAAACTTAGCACTTGAAGCGTCTGCTAGGGGCTGTTCCTGTGCGGGTTGGGGCAGCAGCAGGCTAAATTGACTGCCTCGATCTTCTTGGGAAATAAAGGATAAATCTCCGCCGTGGAGTTGGGCCAGTTGTTGGGACAAAATCAACTCTAGACCCGTGCTGGTGAGTTGAGGATCGAACGGACTTTCTAAACGTTGAAAGCGTTTGAGCAGTTGTACCTGTTCCGAGACGCGGATACCCGCACCGCTATCCCAAACGGTGAATTCAACCCAAGACCCGATGGGAGCAACCCGCAACCCGATCCGGTCGGAAGGTTGGGTGAGGCGTACCGCGTTGGTTAGCAGATTCATAAGCATCTGCCGCAAACGCAGTTCATCGGCGAAGGGGGGAATGAGGTTGGGGGCAATTTCAACGTCAAGCTGGTCGGTGAGGGAACGCTTCTCGGCTTGGCTATATTCGAGAGCTTGTTGGAGTTGATGGATCGCGCGATCGCAAACCGCTCGGATATCAACCCGTTCAGGTAACAGTTCCATTTGCCCGGTTTCCAGGCGGCTGAGGTCTACCAAATCATTGACAATTGTCATCATCTGGCGTCCGCTTTGATGGATGAGTTGAGCGTATTGTGCCTGACGCGAGTTTAAGGGCTGGTGGCGATCGCTACTGAGCAGGTTGGACAGTCCTAATAGGGCCGTGAGCGGGGTTTTGAGTTCGTGACTGATCGCGGCTAAAAATTCCTCTTTCTGGCGGTTGAGGGCTGCAAGTTCGGCATTTTTGACGCTTAACGCTTGCACGCTATTTTGCAGGGTGGTCAGTTGAGTCGCCATCACTAGCCACAGTTGAGTTTTGGGGGGTGGGGGTAAGGTTTCTACGCTCAAGGGTGCGTCTGCTAGCGGTTGAGTCGCCTTCAGGTGGGTCAGCAGTTTGTAGCTTTCTGCAACCAAGGTGGAGGTGGCATCGGCTAAGGTTTGCAAACCGGCGTTTAGCTCTAGGTTCATGAGCGTATCTGGGAGGGGCATTTTGACGAACTGCCATTGTTCGACTTGGAAGGGAGTTGCTGAGGTCTCGGTTGAGGGATGCTGTAGGGCGGGGATCTTCGCCAGAAAGTTAACTGCGTCAGCTTTGGCTGTATCCAAATAGGGGAAGAGTTTGACGCTGTTACGCCAGGCTGCGTTGCCCGCGAGAATCTGACCGCGATCGCTAGCCAGCAACATGGGGATTGGCAAGCAGTCTATCAATTCTTGCCAAGCGTGGGGTAGGGACAGACCCCAGTTGGGTGCGGGGGGCAGATTTCTGGGTAATGGGGAGTAGCCGAACAGCAGGTGGGGGTTATGTTGGATCAGATATCTTAGCAGGCGCGTACGATCGAGCAAACCCAGGTAGGTTCCCTGATTATCGACTAAAGCATAGTCGCTCTTGGATAAGCGATCGGCTCTTGTTCCATCGGGCTGGCTGGGTGAGGGGGAAGGATTTTGTAAAGATGACCAAAATTGATGCAGGCTCAGTTCGCCTGGAAGCGTCGCAATTGGCTCAATTAGGGGAAAGTTGAGTTCTGATAAACTCTGGTGTAAGTTAAGGGAGGGTTCGAGTTGCTGGGGAAAACGGGAGGAGAAAGTGCCGAGATAGGGGAGTAGATCGGCTAAGTTGAGCAGACCGACTGGCTGCGATCGCTCGGTGAGAATCATTACCTTTTGGCTCTCGCGATCGCAGAAGCGCTCAATGGCTGCATTCAAGGGAGTGTTCTGAATGCAGGTCGGCACTTGAGTCATGAAGGTTTTGAGAGGGATAATATTCATTGATGCTCGAAATAGATTGCCTAGGCAAATCCTCATCCCAACTCAGTTTAAACAGTCAGTCTACGAATTCGCACAGGAATCGGGTGATTAGCGTCTCGATTAACCCGTCTCCTTCTAAAGGGGTGATAAGTCCCCCTGAGCGTTAGCTCGAGTTTCTCGATAGGAACTGATAGTCGCGGTCGCTGACCGTGAGGGGAGTAGTGCTTTCATTATGGCGTTAAAACCGGGAATGTTTGGAAGGAGTCTTACAATTAGCTACAATTAATGTTGAGATGTTTAAATTAATGTAAATTATTCTGAGAAAGCTTTGCGTTCGCCTCAGTTGTTGAGGACGTGCCTGAGCCTGAAGTTCATTTATCGACTACAACCTTGCGTTCTTCTCTTTCGATCTGCACGTTGATCCCCTCGGAAGCACTCGCTCAGTCTCTGCAACAGAGTTTAACGGGCGATCGATACTCGCTGGCTTTGCTGAGAACCGAACCTGAATTTTGGCAGTTCTTAGAGAAAGAAAAGCAGCATATTGATTGTTTGATTGTTGAAAAAAGGTCAAATATGCCCGCTTTCTTAGAACGGCTTCGGACTTCAGCCGCGTTGCTGCCGATGGTGATTCTAGCACCCAATAGTGAAGTTTATGCTCGCTCTGATTCAACCGCTCCCTCTCAGGTTTACGAACCCCGTTCAACTTTAGAACTCAATGAATCTGACACTGCTAGCCACAAAATGAATAGCAGTATTGTGGAGTTATCCCAAGATAAGTTAGATCGCATTTCTTTAGTTATAGAACAAGCAATTACTTCATTTCTGAAGCTATCTACAGCTAAGGAATTAATTGCTCAACCTGCATCCAATAATCCCATTGAGGAACTCACAACAGAAAACTCTTTGAAAATGCAGCAACGGCGGTTAGCTGAGAAACTCAAGGAGCGATTAGGGTATTTAGGCGTGTATTACAAACGAGACCCCAAAAATTTTCTCCGCCACTTGCCCGCAGACCAAAAGCAAGAGTTGTTAAAAAGTCTAAAACAAGACTATCGAGAAATCGTCTTAAACTACTTTGCTAATACGGGAAATTTAAATCAAAAAATTGACGAGTTTGTGAATACGGCATTTTTTACGGATATCTCTGTTTCGCAAATTGTCGAAATTCACATGGAACTGATGGATGATTTCTCTAAGCAACTCAAGCTAGAAGGGCGTTCGGAAGAAATTTTACTTGACTATCGCTTGACTTTAATTGATATAATAGCTCACTTGTGTGAAATGTATCGACGCTCGATTCCTAGAGAGTCTTAAGGTCAAACATTTGTGAATCATTATCTATCAGAAATAACACCGGACGATTCAACAAGGAATATAATTTATGAGTCCGCTCAAGAAAACTTACATTCTTAAGTTATATGTAGCTGGAAATACCCCCAACTCAGTCCGCGCCCTCAAAACACTCAATGATATCCTTGAACAGGAGTTTCAAGGTGTTTACGCGCTTAAAGTGATTGATGTTTTAAAAAACCCTCAACTCGCAGAAGAAGATAAAATTTTGGCGACCCCAACCTTGGCTAAAATCTTACCGCCCCCCGTCCGTAAAATTATTGGCGACCTATCCGATCGAGAGAAAGTCTTGATTGGACTCGATCTCCTGTACGATGAACTCCGCGAAGAAGAGGAGCGAGACTGAGTCAAATCTAAGCAACCGGTGCGACTTCAGGTACATTTTGCTGCAAAATTAGCAAAGTGACTTCAATTAAAGATTACCTTTAGATTCTGATTTTTCAGACGACAGCGCTATGGATAAATTTAATCAAACTGAGCAGATAGAAGAAGTCATCCCGACTGGCGTTCAAAAAATCCGCACCATGATTGAGGGATTTGACGATATCAGTCATGGCGGACTACCAGTTG
>JAAHGE010000200.1 GCA_010672635.1 Desertifilum sp. SIO1I2
TTACCAACTGATTGAATCTGTTGAATATTCCATTGCCAGGTATCGGTTTCTACTTGATAGACTAATAATTTCTCGGCATAAAGAGTTTTGAGAATTTGAGTTAAGAAGAATGGGTTGCCTTGGGTTTTATTAAACAACAATTCAACCAGCGCCGTTACCTGTTGAGAATCAGAGGGTTGAGTTAAAGTTTCGCTGACAAGCAGACGCACGCAATCGATCGGTAAAGGTTGCACGTTAATGGCGTGCATTAGGGTACCCGTCGCTTGAATTTTTTCTAGCGTTTTCACTAACGGATGCGCTGCATTCACCTCATTATCGCGATAAGCGCCAATCATCAAGAGGTGGCGGCTACTCTCATCCGTCATCAACAGGTGAATCAGATTTAACGACGCAGAATCCGCCCATTGTAAGTCATCGAGAAAGATAACCAGGGGATGTTCTTTTTGACAGAAGACACCGAGAAATTCCCGAAAAACGCGATTGAAACGGTTTTGTGTTTCTGCTGCCCCTAATTTAGGCGCTTCGGCCTGGGGACCGATAATTAATTCCAGTTCTGGGATAACATCAATAATGATCTGAGCGTTGGCACCTAATACCTCTAAAAGTTTGGCGTTCCAACGAGAAACTTGGGCTTCGGTTTCGGTTAAAAGCTGGCGCAAAAGTTCTTGAAAGGCTTGAATCAGCGCAGCATAGGGAATATTACGCTTAAACTGGTCAAATTTACCTGCAATAAAGTATCCCCGCGCTTCCACCATCGGTTTATGCACTTCGTTGACGATGGAGGTTTTTCCAATACCGGAGTAACCCGAAACGAGCATTAGTTCGCTTTGCCCGGTGGCCGTCTCGCTTTTTCCGGCAACGCGGTAGAATGCTTCCATTAACAGGGCAATTTCTGACTCGCGTCCGTAGAGTTTTTGCGGAATTAGCAGTTGGTTGCCGCGATCGCGCTGACCTAAAGGAAAGGGTATAATTTGCCCCGTGGTTTGCCATTGATGCAGGCAGGTTTCTAGGTCAAACTTCAGTCCATAGGCGGTTTGATAGCGATCTTCGGCATTTTTCGCCAGCAGTTTGAGGATAATGGCGGATAAGCCTTCGGGAATTTGGCAATCTTCTATCTGATGCAGGGGGATAGGAGACTTGGCAATATGGCAATGGACTAACTCGATGGGATCTGGGGTAGAAAAGGGGAGCTTTCCGGCTAAAATCTCATAGAGGGTAACGCCCAACGAATAAAAATCGCTGCGGTAGTCAATCGCCCGATTCATTCTCCCGGTTTGTTCTGGAGACATATAGGCGAGAGTCCCTTCAATCAGTTGCAGATTGTTAACGCTGTGATTTTCTTGGGAAAGGCGCGATGCAAAGCCAAAGCCTGTCAGCTTCACGCTTTGCGTCTGGAGATCGAGAATAATATTGCTTGGTTGAATATCTTTGTGAATGACTCTGGCTTTGTGGAGTTCTGCGAGGGTATCGGCTAGGGCGATCGCAATTTGCAAGCATTCGGCGATCGCAAGTTGTTGTCTTTTGAGGATTTCTCGTAAAGATTCCCCTTCAAAGTCTTCTAAAATCAGCGCAAAGCTATTTTGATACTTCTCTAGGTGATAAGGAGTCGCCACGCCGGGGCATTTTAAGTCTTTGGCGACAGCATATTCTTGGCGCAGTCGGGTAATCTCTTCGAGGGTGGGATACTCAGCCCGCAAAAGTTTGACAATGACGGGTTGTTGGGTATTGCGATCGCAACCTCGATACACCACCATTCTGTTTTCTTCAGAAATCTGTTCGATAATGTCGTACCCACGGATCGCAACCATAAAAAACTCCACAAATAGCCAGGTGCTGAATTGGGTTAAAGATGAGGATAGAGGTCTATTGCTTAAACTAAGCTAGCCTACGGGTAATTCTTTTTGGGGATAAACCCATTCCTGAAAGAGGTCTTGAATTTCTTTCGAGTGTTTTTCCACAATGGGTTGATAGTCTTCCTTCACGGGAATACAATACTCGGCAGTTCGTCGTTGCGCTTTCTCCAACCAAGTTGCATGAACGGTGAACCCAATGTTCATCTGAGGATGGGCTAACTTACAGATCGGGGCTTCGATAGTTTGTGCATCAAAAATCCAAATTTCATTCCCGTTCGTTTGCGGATCGTCACCCTCACCGTAATGAACAATACAGACAATATAACCGTCTGTAGAGCGATCGCCCCGATTGGATGGCACAAACTGGGGAGACGTTACATAATAACCCTTGTCAAATTGATAAGACTTGGCAATGCTTAAACATTGGGGTTGGTTTTGGCGATCGCGTTTAATCTGGAGGCGAAGAAGGTTAGATTTACGTCCTTCTTTGGTAATTAGTTGGATCAGATTTAAGCCAACTTCTCGATAGGGATAGTTCTGATAGAGGCTGAGAATGTGGGGGAATAATAAATCATCCCAACAGCCCAAACATCCCCAATAAATATCTTCTAAAAGATCGGGAGAACCGTAGGGAGAGGTCGTGCGATAACTAGCGATCGCAGGTCCCCAAGTTAACTCTAGATCCATCACCAGTTGGGGATTTTCACCCACTTCCCCAGTCCTACCATTAATCGTCCAGCATCCCAAACGGCTGATATCCGTCGGCCCGTAAAGAACCCCATACAACCGTTGTTTCTCTAGTGCTGGAGTTGGAGTGGCAAATTCATCAAAATCAAACATGGAGATACATTCCCCCGCATCCCACGCGCAAACATGGGAGAAATGCAGCATAATTTGGTCGTCGGGATTTTTATAATCTACCGAGAAATGAGCCGCTTCATAGGGAATTACCGCTTTTTTCGCCTCAACAATCCGGGTTCCCTCTTTCAAATCTTGACGGCGAATGATATAGATATCGTTATTGGCTAGTTGCGGATGGTCTAAAATCTTCCGCGCCCAAGCTTCTAATTGTTGAGCTTTGTGGGATTTGAGGTAGGGCAAAAGCTCTTCAATAGAGACCTTAAAAGCGGTATCAATGACAACAATGTAATCTTCCGTCAGCCCGATTTGATGAGTCGTTTGTTTAATTTTTATCGGGCGTCCGTTGTGGTGAATGCGCCATTTCTTAAAGTCGCCTTTGCCATCCCAAATAATAATATCCAGAAAGTTGCCAAAAAAGAACTCAACAATCGCTCGCAGAAATTGCAGCAGCAACAGGAACAAATGTTTCAGTTTTGCCCAAAGGGTTTCAACTGGGGTATGATATTCGCCCACAGCCGTTTCTAGGGGAACAGTAGATTTCTCTGCGTGTTGGACTCCAGCAATCGAGCGCAAGATCGCCACAATCGGGATAATCTGAGACAGCAGGTTAGAGAGCGATCGCCCTGTATTAGTCGTAACCACCTGTCCGCCATCCGTGTTGGGATCGAAACAGGGATGGGCCGCTGTTTGGATCGCCTGAAAAGGGGGAGGAGGTTCAAAGGGAAGGCTAATCAGCTTAGTTGCGGGTTTCCACTCGTCATTGCGCCCAATGGGGGTAACAGCTTCTAGGGTAACGGGATCGAGTTCGTAGGGGCGTCCCATATCCCAAGTGACTAGCAGGCGATCGCAGCTATCCTCGGCAAATCTGACGGGCAAAAAAGCCGTGTTTAACTGGTTGCGGAGGCCTAGGCGTCCAGAAACCCGCGAGATCCCTAAATTTTTGAACCGCAGATCGGGAGAGTTCTGGGAACCCTGGTACTTTGGATCGTAAAATGTCCCCAAATCGGCATAATAACAGGGCGTTTTCATAATGCGAGTGGTGAGGGAAACGCCCTGTTCTAAAGCGTCAAAGTCTAACCGATAAACCATTCCCTCCCCGTTATACAAAAGCGTCGTGCCATCTTGGGAGGGTCTGACAATTGGGGAATGCGACTCCGCCTCGGCAGCCACAGAACCCACCGGCCCGACAATATAAACATGACCGTAGATATCGGCAGGGAGAGATCCGTCTATCACTTCTAACTGTAAAGGCGGGCCGCTAGCATGGGGATTATCTTCAGGTTTGCCAAACTCTTGGCGGCTGACAGATAACACAGATCGGGGAAAACAAGCGCCAGTCATTCAACCTCCCGGTATCAGAAGCGTTTCAGTAGAGCAATACTGATTTTATTGCTCCCTTTGTAACATAAAGTACTGGCGATAAAGTTCGCAGCTCACAATTGCTGTATTGCCCAAGGGCTTAATTAGTCCCATACTGCTGAGTTTATACATCAAGATGGATTCTAAGGGGACGGGTTCGGTAGAGTTTAGGACGGTATAAAAGGCTTGTGACAGTTCCGGCTGTTCTTGCAAGGTTACTTGATGTCTTTGCAGGTGGTGAGCATAAATCCCTTTGGTCGTAACAGCCGTTTCTTGCAATTGCTCAATAGTCGTTTCGCCGCGACTGAGGTGATAGAGGGCTAAATGAATTAAAGCCGGATGGCCGCCAACCAAAGACATCAAGGGTTGCGCTTGTTGGTCGTCCGTCCACCGCAGGCCGTAGCGCTGGGCTAAGGTTCTGACTTGTTCTAGGGTAAACCGACCGAGTTCAATGGGCAAACCGACATTAAACGGCGACTGTTTTAATTGCAGGGGAACGTAAATTTCAGTGGAGTGAACGATAATTAGGCGCAGCTTTTGCCAAATGGGGTGTCTTTTAGCTTCTTCGTACCACGACCGAAACAGGGGTAAAACCTCTTTGGCGACATGGGGATGCTCAAAAACGTAGTTGACTTCATCTAGAGCCAATACTAATGGCATCTGAATTTTTTCTAGGAGGTAGCAGTGGAAATAAAGGGTGCAACTGATTTTGCTGCCAATATCTTCATCCCAATAGTCATCTAATTTCGGTTCTAGCTGCAATTGGCGAGTGACGTTGGCACACAGCCAGCGGAGAAAGCGGTTTAAATCGTTGAGAATGGCGCTGTCAATTTGCTCCAGGCTCAAGGTAACGGTGTGGTAGCCTTGAGTGTTGGCATGGTCTAAGGCCCTGAGCATCAGCGAGGTTTTGCCCATTTCTTTAGGGGCTTTGATTCGCACTAGCGCCCCTGGTTTTTTCATTTCATCGTAAACCTGGGACTCCACGGGGGTGCGTTCTAGGTAAAAGGGGGAATCGAGGGGAACTGCACCGCTAGGATAATAGGGCGATCGCGCTAGGGGCTGCGTTTCTAGGGTAGCACTCGACCGATAGGGTGGAATTTGATACAGGAGAACGGGTTCGGGAATGCCTTTAAGTTTGCGTAACCCTAGTTTGATGACCTCAACTTTTAACAGAGGGTGAACTTGGTCGTAAACCGATTGAGACAGGCAAATTCCTCCCGGTTCGGCCTGTTGTTGCAGTCGAGAAGCCAGGTTAACGCCTTTTCCCATCACGTCATCGCCTCGGAAAAACACATCGCCTAAATGGATGCCAATGCGATGATAGAGAATGTCTCGTTCGGGAAGGTTAGTGGAAGCGATCGCCAAGGCTTCTTGAACGGCGATCGCATAGGAAACGGCTTTTTCGGGACTTTCAAACGACATCAACAAGCCATCGCCTAATGATTTGAGGACTTGTCCGCCAAACTGCTGGCACAATTGACGCATCTGTTGCAAGTCGCGTTGAACCAAATGTAGGGTATGTTGTTCGTCTGCAACCATCCTGGCGGTTGAGGCGACAATATCCGTAAAAATTAAAGCGGCTGAAACAGAAATCATCTCTAGTGGGGAGTTTTGGAGTTTTAGCGCTCGGTTGACCCAATCTAAGTTGAAAATTGCAGCGTAAATAGGATTATGCACCTGCCATCGGTCTTGATGTTGAGCGATTAATCCTAACGTTTGCAATTCCAAACACTCAGGCAGGTTGTCAGCGATCGCGCGTCCTTGCTGTAGAATTCCCTGATAAAGCTTGAGCAGTCGTTGAGTTGAGCGGGTTGGGGAAAGAAGGCGATCGCGGATTGCCCGAAAATGGACGGGTCGATCTTGTGCTTCCCAGTCTTCTATAACCTGAGTTTGCACAATTTGCTCAAGCCAGTGGGTTTCTTCCCCCTTCCTCAGAATACCCGCCCCTAGGTGGCGATCTACAAGCGAGTATAATTTTTGCGTTAAGAACGGCTGTCCCCGCGTCCAATGCCAGATTGCCAGTGCCAGGGCTTGGGGATTTTTCACTTGCGCGCCCGCCAGAGGCACCATTTTCGAGGCTTGCAACCCGTCTAGGGTTATGGCGCGACTCACGGCAAACGGGTTCGCTTTGGGACGATTTCCGATCAATTCGCGGGGGGTAGCGGTGCCTAATAGGGCAAAGGTGAGTCTTTGATAGACCGCATCAGAAGCGCGGCGATTGTAGCATTGGCGAATCAGCGCAAAAAATCCATCGGTCGAGAAATTCAAGCCTAGGACGCTATCCACCGGGTCGATAAACAGGACAATGTTTTGAGGAATTTGGGTCAGTAAAACGGTTTCAATCCATGCTTGCAAGCGCTGCACGGGGGAGAGATCCAATCGCGATCGCCACCCGTTGCGATCGAAGGGCACCTCTAAGCCGCTGGCGAGCGTCTGAACGATCCCGCCATACCATTGCTCTTCGGTAATCTGCTGGCTGCCAATCCCGCTTAAATCTAGCTCAACACAGACAATCCCTTGCGCTTGGAGTTTGTCCATCGTGCGGATTCGCAAGCTCGATTTCCCAGTTTGCGGCGCATCTAGGATATGGCAGTATTCTCCTGCCAAGAGAGCTTCATAAAGTTCGGCGTCAGCCTGCCGCTCAATGTAAGTAGAAGCGCCAAGGGGCAAACTCCCACCCAATTGATATTGATAAGGAGCGTTGAGTTTACTGCTCATCCACGATGTTCCAGGCGCTCATGACAATTTGAGGTGTCTGTTGTTCATTCTGGCACCGTTTTCACCGCGCTGAAGCACTAAATTTAACTGAATTGACCTGAACTAACCTCAATTGCTGTTTTTATTCGTCTTCTGCACCTGAATTTTTTAATACCTTAGCGATCGCTTTGACCAGAGCATCCGGTTCTACAGGTTTAGCTAAATGCATCTGAAACCCTGCGGCTAGGGCTTGTTGTCGATCCCACTCACCCGCATAGGCCGTCAGCGCGATCGCGGGGACTTCTCCCCCTTGGGCAGCATTCAAGCATCGAATCTGGCGCAGCAACGTATACCCATCCACATCCGGCATCCCAATATCTGCAATCAAAATATCGGGTTGGACGTTAGGCAGCACCTCTAACACATCCGTTGCCGAGCCAGTGACGATCGCCTCTGCGCCTTCCTGTTCTAGGATAAAAAACATCAACTCTCGCATATCTGCATCATCATCAACAGCGAGGACGCGCACGCCCGCCAATAGAGATCTCGAATCAGTATTTTCAGAGGATGCTAAACTTGCAGGCTCTTGGGAAGCTGAATCCACCCAAATCGGCAATCTCACCATAAACGTTGCTCCGCGATCTTTACCCAAACTTTCCGCCCAAATCTGACCGCCATGTAGCTCTACAATATGTTGAGCAATGGCTAGCCCTAACCCCAAACCGCCAAAACTGCGCGTTGTACTGCTATCGGCTTGGCGAAAATACTCAAATACATGGGGTAAAAAATCGGGATGAATCCCAATCCCCGTATCGCTGACGCGAATTTGAGCATAATTTTCCCCTTGGGTTAACTCCACCTCAACTGCCCCACCCGATGGCGTAAACTTCATCGCATTCGAGAGTAAGTTCCAAATCACCTGTTGCAGGCGACTTGAATCGCCCATTAGGGGGGGGAGTTCCGGATTTAAATGCGTTTGCAAATAAATTCCTTTGGTTTCTGCTGCGAGGCGGACCGTTTCCAGCGCCGCCTCAATAAGGGCTGCCAGGTTGACGGGTTTAACGCTCAAGTTGAGTTTGCCTTGCAGAATCCGCGAGATATCAAGTAAATCTTCAATCAGTTGAGTTTGCAGCTTGACATTGCGTTCGATCGTTTCCAAAGCTCGATCGGCCTTTTCGGGCTGAAACGGTTGCGATCGCAGTAATTTTGTCAACCCAATTTTAGGGTGGACAAAATA
>JAAHGE010000201.1 GCA_010672635.1 Desertifilum sp. SIO1I2
TTCAGGTTTGAGCCAGAAGAACCTGCTAAGATTGCCTAACCGATTGGGTTTTAATCTTCCCACTCACAAAACTCTGTTAAAGTTTAACTTGCCCGCTTGCGATCGCGCCATCCGATCGAGAGGGGCTGTAGCCATAATTTTGAGCGATTGTCCTCGCAAGCTGCTTACCGCATTGGGGAAAAAGGCGCGAATTTGATTGTGAAGCGCGATCGCCGTTTTTGACCAATCGAGTTGATAATCGGCTTTTTGAATCAGCGGCGCGTAGGTAGCCTCGTCAGAATTTTGGGGAACGGGTTGAATTTCTTGTCGTTCTAAACCCCATAATGTTTGAACTAACAAGTCTGCCCCTAAGTTGGCCAAGCGTTGGGCAATGTCATGAGCGGTATCAAATAGATGAATGGGGGTGTATTCTTTCAAGAGCATGGCTCCAGTATCCATCCCCGCATCCATCAGCATTGTGGTAATCCCGGTTTGAGTGTCGCCGTGGTAGAGGCTCCACTGAATCGGGGCGGCTCCTCGGTATTTCGGTAAGATTGAGCCATGTACATTGATACAGCCTAAGCGAGGCATCTCCAAAATCGCTTGAGACAGAATTTGACCGTAGGCCACCACCACAAAGGCATCGGCGTTCAGTTGAGCGAGTTCGCTTAAGGTTTGCGAATCTTTTTTGATCCGATCGGGCTGCCAAATGGGTAACTGATGGGTCAATGCTAGTGTTTTCACGGGGGAAGGAATCAGAGCGTTACCGCGCCCTCGCCGCTTATCCGGTTGCGTTACCACCCCTAGGACTTGAAAATCTGAACGACTCAGTAATTTTTCCAGGGTAGGAACTGCGAAGTCGGGCGTACCAAAAAAAACGAGCTTCATGTAAGTCTACTTGACAATATCAGTGCGATCGCACCTAGACGGAAATGTAATTCCCAGGCACTTCAGAGTCCCCTCAAACCCCCAACCGGGCAAAATTAGAGGGTTCTCCCTTCTACGCTACCTTACCGCATCCCGGCGAGGAAGCCATCTGCCTCACCATCTGTTCTTGGGTATCAACAGCAACAATTAGGGAAAATACAGAACTCGATCGGATAGCTTCATTCAATTTTCACAATCTACGTACGTAGGTTTAGTAACTTTTTACTTTTTTTTGCCCTAGAAGAATTTACTGTAGTTAAAGAGATTCAATTTTGCCACTCACACTTCACCCCTATCAAGTTCTGCGTAAATATACTTTGCTAACCTACTCCCTGGCTTGGCTCCGAGTTGATGGTAGTTATGAATCTTTCATATAAATCGAGGAAAGCCACTATGAAAACACCCGTTATTGCAATTGGACTAGATGCCGCTGACCCAACCTTGATTGAACAGTGGATGGCTCAAGGACATCTGAAAACCCTCAGCCGCTTGCGCGAACAAGGTGCTTATACTCGAATTAATAATATTGAACACTATAGAGCCGAAACCCCCTGGACGACCTTTTTAACAGGCTGCCTGCCGGATAAAACCGGATACTGGTCGCCCGTGAAATTCCATGAAGGCACCTACATTGCTCAAGAGGTCGGCGCTTACGACTTTAAAGAATATCAACCCTTTTATGCCTTGGGCGAAGACTATCGCGTCGCGGTCTTCGATATGCCGCAATCAACCTTGGCCCAAAACGCAAACGGCGTCCAAGTCCTAGCTTGGGGGGCGCACTCCGCCTTAACCCCAAGCCACTCTCAACCCCCCTCTATTTATGAGGAACTGATTCAAAAACACGGCGAACACCCGGCTTTTGGCTTCGATCATGCCAGTACCCGCGATGTAGAAGGCATGAAGGCACTCAAAGAAAAGCTAGAAATTGGGATTGCGCGTCGTTCCGCCATCTGCCAAGACTTGCTACAGCGCGAAGATTGGGATTTCTTCCTAACGATTTTCGGAGAAACCCATTCCGCTGGCCATATCTTCTGGCACCTCAGCCAACCGGATCATCCCCTGTATTCTGAGATTGCGCCGAAAGTGGGTAACGATCTGATGTTAGAAACCTTTGTCGCTATCGACCGTGCCATTGGTGAGATCGTTGCTAAAGCCCCAGAAAATGCTCAAATCGTGGTCTTTGCAGCCCACGGGATGGGAAGCAATGTCATGGATTTGCCCAGTATGCTCTTTTTACCAGAGCTAATGTATCGCTGGAACTTCCCCGGTCAGTATGGGCTGGCTCGCGGTAATACCCAAGCGAAGCCCGGTAAGCCGTTTGTTAACAATACCTTGGATTGGTTGGGCGAAGTTTGGCGGCTGAAATACGAAGCCAATCCCATTCGTCAGTTTTTGAGAAAGAAAGCGCCGGTTAAGCTGTTTAAGCTGATTGACAAGCTTTTTGGCACAACTCCCGAACGTGACTTAGTTTCCCCGTTCCAATTGGTGGAAGAACAAGAACCGATGTTTTTCCAGCCGGCCATGTGGTACCGGGATTTCTGGACGCAGATGAAGGCGTTTGCTCTCCCTAGCTATTCGGAAGGTTATATTCGGATTAATTTGCAAGGGCGCGAACCCCAAGGGATTGTTGCTCCTGCGGAGTATGATGCGGTGTGCGAAGAGATTTGTGCAATGGTTCGCCAGCTCAAAGATGCCCGCACAGGTCAGCCGATGGCAAAAGAGGTGATTCGCACTCGCAAGTCTGCTTTAGACCGCGATCCGAAGTTACCGGATGCCGATATTGTAATTATCTGGCAAGAAGAGTACGCAACGGATACGGTAGATTCTCCTGAGTTTGGTCGCATCGGTCCGGTTCCACACCTGCGGACAGGTAGCCATCGGGCAAAGGGCTTTTTCCTGGCGAAGGGTGGCAATATTGCCCCCAATTCGACTTTACCTGTCGGTCATGCGCTGGATTTGGCTCCGACTCTGCTGTCGATGATGGGTGCGCCGATTCCTGAGTATTTTGAAGGGAAGTCTTTGGTTGAGCCTGTGGCTGCACCGATTTCTGAGCTGGTGAGTGCCTAATATTGTATTTAGCCCCTCGCAAAATGAGGGGCTAAATGTTCCCTTTGTGTGAGATGCTGCAAGGAATATCTGAGAAATGGCGATCGCCTCCCTACCATTATGAGTAAGTCCAATCGTCCGTCTAAAGCAGCAGAATCGGTTAAGGGAGAGGGTTTTCTGATTGCGCTAGTGGGTTGGATTCCGCTATCAATCGGTCGCCTTCTCCGTCAAGTTGTTTATCGGGCAATTTTTGGTCGCTTGGGTCGCTCGGTTCGGATTAATCCTGGGGTAGAATTCGTTTGTGCTCTGGGGATTGAGTTGGGTCACGGGGTTAAACTCGATCGCGGCGCGAGCTTAAGAAATCATGGTCCAAGGGGTCGGATTTACGTGGGAAATGAGGTGTCTTTAGATCTGGGGGTGATCGTGAAAACTCACGTTCAAGGCGATATTTGCATTGGCGATCGCACTTATATTGGCCCCTACACTTGTATATCGGGTCAGACCATCTCTATCGGAGAAGATTGTTTAATTGCTTCTCACTGTGGCATCTATGCCAATAATCATGCGTTTGCTGAACTCGACATTCCCATTATTCTGCAAGGCGCAACCTACAAGGGAATTACGATTGAGGATGACTGTTGGTTAGGGTGCGGAGTGAAAGTGTTAGATGGAGTTACGATTGGTCGAGGTAGTGTGGTTGGCGCAGGTTCAGTCGTCACCAAGAATATTCCTCCCTACGCGATCGCGGTTGGCGTGCCTGCTAAAGTGGTTTCCTGGCGAAAAAAATCTGCTGAGTTACCGTCATTACAAACCCCAATTTAAGAAGATTTCGTTTATTCAGTTCAAGTTTTGTACGTTCTCTTTTCTCTCTCAGCATTAAAAGTTGTTAAACTCGAAGGGAAGCAAGTGCAAGTCCTCCCTTTGAGTTATGGAAACTTCTCGTAAACCTCGAATTTGTATTGCATTTCCCGGTCTTCATTACGTTCATTATTCCCCTTATATTTTAGGCGCGTTGCCCCTTCTGCCATATCTCAGCCAAGATTTTGAAGTAAGTCTAGCTTTTCGGAAGAATTTAGAAGAACCGCTCGCGGGATATTCGTTCTTAACGTTTTTAGACGCTCAAAATTTATCAGAACGTGAAAAAAACAACAAAAACATTTACTTTAGTCCGCCAGACTATCTGAGATTATTTAAGTATCAACGAGTGCTAAAAAAGTTCGCCTCTCAACATGCTAAAGACTTCGATCTAGTGATTGAGAAAGAGTGGCCCTTTCTAGGCTTATTATCCCAAGCTTTTTCGGAGTATGATATTCCGACGATTGTTGTTGCAGAGGCGGTTTTCAATTTTCAGGAAAAAGCAACGCCTTTCTGGAAGATAAATCACCCAACTCAATTATTGAATCAATTTCTAGCCCTTGGTTATAACAAAGCGCGTCCTATCCTCCGCAAGAGTTGGACAAAGGGTGCAACCCGAATTGTTGGCGAAACCGAACAACTGAAAAACTATCTTCAATCCCAAGGCGATTTACCCCCCAATCAACCCGTTGATGTGATTCCTAACGGCATCGATCCGCAGGTTTTTTATCCCCAAGATCGAAAGGTTTGTCGAGAACAATTGAGAATTCCTCAAGATGCTTTTGTCTTGACATATGTCGGGTCGCTCAATCGGTTTATTCAAGAACCTGCTTATCTGATTGAAGCCTTGGGACGAGAACGCAACCATCAAGCCGTTCTCTATATGGTTGGAGATGGGGTAAGTCGCCAAGAACTAGAGGAAATTGCTAAAACCTGGAACTCGCCTGTGGTCTTTACAGGTCGGGTTTCCCAAGCAGAAGCCGCCCGCTATATTAGTGCAGCCAACTTGTGTGTTGCTCCTTATAATAAGGGACTCTTTCCGGATAACCAGTTTACCAGTGCAAGTTTGAAGGTTTGCGAATACTTAGCGTGCGGGCGGCTTGTGACTACCATTCCCTGCGATCGCATGAATCATTTGCTTGATGGGGGTCAATATGGATTTTTTGTAGAGAACCGTTCAGAAAGTTACCATCGCTTTATTCAAGATTTACCCAGTTTTGAGGAACTTGGCGATCGCGAATCTCGTCTGCTTTCTGATTTGCAAAATTCTCTACTTAAAGAAAAACAGATTGTCCTCACCTGGGAAGATATTGCACAACTGTATAAGCAGTCTATTGAAAAGGCCCTGGCTTAGGAGATAAAATTTGTCAAAAATTCATCGATTTAATCCAAATTTCTATCTCATGATATAGATGAAGGGGGGGAGCTTTCAGCATAGACTAATAAAGATGAAGAATCTCCCTCACGCATTGAGAGTGAAAACTTCCTGACTATTGATGAATTAAACTTCAAGAGATCGGATGCATCAATGTTTCGCGCCAAATTAATTGTTTCGGCATTGGTTACAGCGATCGCCACAGCGGGGATCGCGCTGCCTAGTTGGGCCCTACCGTTATCTCCAGGCGATCGCCTGCGGATTAATATTCCTGCCGATGAGGGGCTTCCAGAAACCGATCGCTTCAGTGGCGTTTATGAAGTCAACCTTGATGGCACCCTGCAACTCCCCTTTATCGATCCAGTACCCGTACTGGGGTTAGAACTCCCTCAAGTTCAGCAACAACTGACGCGCATCCTCATTAACGAAGGCTTCTTTCAACCTAACTTTTTACGCGTCAGCGTCAGCATCATCGAATGGGCCCCCGTACAAGTTACCGTCTCCGGAGCCGTCTTTGAACCGGGTCGCTATCTGATTAACCCGCGTCAAGCTGGTGAAGACGACCCCCCAATTGTGCCTCTAACCGGTAACTATCCCCCCAATCGCTATCTCACCGTTGCCATCCAAACGGCGGGAGGCATTCGCCCCGAAGCCGACATCATCAACGTCCGCTTAATTCGGGGCGGGATAGAGCAAGTTGTTGATGTCTCCGGCGTCTTTACAGGCGAACCGCTCGACGACGTTCCGCTAATTGCAGGCGATCGCATCATTATCCCAGAGCGAGAAATTATTCAAAGCGAACTGGTGCGTCCTTCCCAAATCACCCCCCAGGCCATTCCAGTCTTCCTGTCTAACTTATCGCTGCCTAACTTTGGGGGAAACGTCCAGGTGCAACAAGTCGCCTACGGTTCCCGCTTCTCCCACGCCGTCATTGCTGGAAAATGCGTCGGCGGAACCACCGCAATTAATGCCAAACGGCGAGCAACCCTAATTCAAACAGACCGAACCACAGGACAGACTCGCGTTCTCGATCGCTCTGTAGAAGAACTGGTAAGAGAGTCTACCGATAACCAGGACAACCCTTTCTTAATGCCGGACGATGGCTTGGTTTGTTATGATTCAACCGTAACGAACGTGACCAGTATTTTTAGTGCAATTGGCACGATTCTGAATCCAATTTCGGGCATTGAATTACTGCTACGCCGAATATTTGGTCAATAGCGCCCTCTAAGTGAAGAGGATTTCCGCCGTCACACCCAAGTTTTGAGAGTCGATCTTATGAAGCGAGTAAGCTGGCTACCTTATATATTCCTGGGATTAGTCACCAATGCTGCTGTTGGAGGGGCTGCTTACTACTACTTAGAAACGACACCTCCAACCTACACCAGCACCTGGGCCGTCACCTTACCCTCTCTGGGTTCATCCACCAACATTAACCTGCCTGGGATTGGGGGGGCTTATTCCCAAGTGCGATCGCCCTACGAGGGTCAAGCAGGCGACCCCAGGGAAAACTATAAATTTATTGCCTCCAGCGATCCCGTCCGGAACTCCGCCGCCGAATCTATCAACCTTTTACCAGGCGAATTCGGAAAACCCCGGATCGAAGTCGTGGGAAATACTACCCTGATGACCTTCGAGATGAACGGAGACACTCCACAAGAGGCCTACAATAAAGCGATCGCCCATTACCGCGCCTTTGAATCCCGACTCGATCAGCTCAGAATTCAAGAAGCCACCGAACGAGATGCCAGCGTTGCCGCCGCCCTCAGCAGCGCCCAACAAAAACTCGAAGAATCCCAGCGACGCCTCTCGGAATACAAAGCCCAAACCGGACTTGCCTCCGACGAACAAGTCACTCAACTGTCCGTCAACATCGAAGGACTGCGCCGCCAGCGAGCCGAACTCATCGCCCAACAACAACAAACCACCGCTCGCCTGCAAGAACTCTCCACCGAACTGCAACTCAGCGCCTCTCAAGCCAACGACGCCTTCGTCCTCAAAGCCGATCAACTCTTCGATCAATATCGGCAAAACTACAGCGAAGCCACGTCCACCCTCAACGTCCTCACTGCCCGGTACGGCCCCAACCACCCCACCGTCGTCCGAGAACGTCGCCGCCAAGAAGCAGCTCAAGCCGCCATGTTAGAGCGCAGCCAAGAACTTCTAGGGCGTCCTGCCGACCAAGCAACCCTCGCTCAACTCAACCTGGGTAGCAGCACAATGGGAGCCTCCGCCAGAGAAACCCTCTTTCAATCCCTCGTGCAAGTTCAAGTCGATCAACAAGGTCTGCAAGCCGGGGCCGAGGAACTCACCGAACAAATTCTGCAACTCGAACAGCGACTCGGTACCTTAGCGCAATACAGCACCACCCTAGACGCCCTCAGACGCGATCTGCAAATCTCTGAAGCCGTCTTTTCCTCCACCCTAGCGAGTCTAGATGCAGGCCGCAGCAATATTTTTGGCTCCTACCCCCGGATTCAACTGCTCACAGACCCTAGCCTTCCCGACGGGCCAAGTTCTCCCAATAAAAAACTGGTCTTCCTTGGTGCCGCCCTCTGTATGCTCTTCATCAACACGAGCTTATTTGCCCTGTGGTTGCGTCAGCGAGCCGTTAGCCGCCGCCGGCAATTAAAGCAACAAACCGAAAAAGTTGAGTTCATCCATCCCGAATCTGCCCAACTCAACACTCAATCTCGCTCTGAAATCCTCGACTTGCAGAAAAACATCTAAGTGGGCTGGCTAAAACCCCGATGAAACCTCAGAACTTAGAAGAAAAAGTCGTCTGGTACTACATCATTGGCACCTATGTCCTTTACA
>JAAHGE010000202.1 GCA_010672635.1 Desertifilum sp. SIO1I2
TAGACAGCGTAAGTTTTCCCCTTGAGATCGAGATAGTTTCCCGGTTGGGGAATCCAGTCGAGTTGAATATTGCCCAATGTCTGACGCGGATGCGACAAAATCACCTCTGTGGGTAAAGAATCTGGCTCCATAATCCTTTTCGTTGTAATCCTAACTACACTCTCTTGGATACTATCGTAAGCCCTCGATCCATTGAGGATAGTTTACCTTAATGTCGGCAGAAGGCTGCCGCTATAACCGAGGCGGATTGATCGAGGCGTAGCCGAGTCCCGTCAAGGGTTTAGCGGTGAAATCAATGCCGACCCGCTAACAATTGAGCTTCCTCGAATCCTTAATCCCAGTCAATCGTAAGCGCCATAATTTCGCAGTGCAGCTCGTCTATTAGCTTTTTGGGAGCTGGGTAAGTCTTTTCAATCAACTTAAGATCGGAGCCAACTAACAGGTTAGATTGATGATTACCCATGTTTAAAGTAGGTAAAATCTGATAGGATTCTACCATGCTAGTCATTGAAGCCAAGCTCAAAGGCACTCAAGCGCAGTACAGTAAGTTGGACGAAGCAATCCGCACGGGTCAATTCATCCGCAATACTTGTTTGCGCCATTAGGAAGATAACAAGGGGGTCACTCGTAACGACCTCCAAAAGCTTTGCTCGGTGCTGGCTAAAAACAAAGAAACTCCTTGGACTAAAAAGCTCAACTCTCAAGCTAGGCAGGCTCACGCCGATAGAGCATGGTCTGCTATTCAGCGTTTTTATGCAAATTGTAGATTAGGTAAACCCGGTAAAAAAGGCTATCCAAAATACAAAAAGTTCAGTCGTTCCGTCGAGTACAAAAATAGTGGATGGAAGTTATCTGCTGATAGAAGACAGATAACCTTCACTGATGGATTTGAAGTGGGGACGATGGATTTATGGAGTTCTAGAGATTTGGTCTGGTATTCAGAACAACAAATTTCTAGAGTTCGAGTCATCAGACGTGCTGACGGCTACTATGCTCAGTTCTTAGTGGACTGGGATAGACGAGAAGAGCATGAGTTTCAAGGGAAGATGACTGGAATCGATTTAGGGCTGAAAGAGTTCTATACCGATAGTCATGGTAATACAGTAGAAAACCCTCGATACTTGAGGAAGTCCGAACGAAGGCTAAAAATGCTTCAACGTCGGGTCTCTAAAAAGCACACTCTAGGGAAGAAACAGTCCAATAGATACCATAAAGCACGTCAAGCTTTAGCTAAACAACATCTCATGCGTCAGTAGACAGCGTGAAGACAAAGCTCGTAAAGACGCTTTGGCGCTAGTTAAGTCTAACGATTTAATTGTCTACGAGGACTTGAATATACAAAATATGGTGAAGAATCACCACCTAGCTAAATCCATTAGCGATGCATCCTGGTATCAATTCACGCTTCGGGCTTCAATACTTTGCCAAAGTTCATGGTGTCATAGTCATTGCAGTCCCTCCCCACAACACGACTGTTGATTGTTCGTGTTGTGGAGCCAAGGTGAAGAAAACACTAAGCACCAGAACGCATAGATGCAGTAACTGCGGAACAGTGTTAGACCGCGACCACAACGCTGCGAAAAACATACAGGCATTGGGATTTAAGCTGTTAGCTCAATACTTAAACAGTACCGTAGGGCATACGGAATCTGGAGCCAAAAGCTCGAAAGCGCAGGGAGAAACTGACCTCTGGCTCAAGAACGGAGACGCTCTTGCTCTAAGTCGGCTCGATGAACTGCGAACCAAGAATTCTTGGGAATCCCCTGCTATATTGCGTAGCAATTAGCGGTGGGGGGATGTCAAGCTTTTCTCAAGACCGTGCGGTTGGATTAGCAGAGTTTATCAACGGATGCAAGCCACGAACCCTCTACACTTGCAGACTTTTTGCTTGACAAGGGGGTTCAATTCAGTAATATACTCCTCATCGTTAAAGACGCGAACATTTACCCGATGGGTACAGTCAGGGCAACTACACGCAAACAGATTGGGCGAAAGGTGGAGTATCGATCATGAGACAAAAGTGCTGGCTGCCACGATTGTCTACGACTTTCTTACAAAATCGAGTCGTTTTCTTTTTGGCAGGTTTAAGCCTCGCCATTTTATTTTCTCTGGCATGGCACCCCCATCAAGTATCTGCAACCGAAATAGCGAGAGCCGCAGATTGGCGCAGTGCTTCTTTTCCGGTCGAAAATTTTGTCGATTATACCTCTCCATTTGGCTATCGACGTTCCGTTTCGGGCGCTTATACCCGCGAGTTCCACTACGGTTTAGATTTGGCTGCTCCAGAAGGCAGTTATATTCGCAGTTGGTGGAGTGGCAAAGTGGTTGAAGTTTGGGAAGATAATCGCTGCGGTACTGGCATTGCGGTTGAATCCGGAAGTTGGGATCACATCTACTGCCACATGAAGGGGAATGTTCAAAAAATTGGCGGAGTCCCCTATTTAATTGATAGTGCTGGCGGTTTGCGAATTGCCCAAGGTCAAGCGGTTGAGGCGGGGACGCGCATTGGTCGCGTGGGAATGAGTGGCAGAACCACAGGGCCGCACCTGCATTGGGGATTGAAGTATTCTAGCCAATGGGTCGATCCCGCTTTGGTGTTGAGGGCGATGTATACCCAGCAGGCGCAAAGAGCAAGCAGTTAGGCGATTGGGCTTGGCTGAAGGTTCGCTACAGCGGTTAAGGTTTCGATTCCGCTTGGGCTGAGGAAGAAAATTCACTCTCCCGTTTGTTCCGTCCGGGCGCGCCGAGTTTGAGCAATTCTGGGTTAAAGGAGAATTTCGGTGTGACAGCAGGAGTGGGGTTCGGCGCAGCCCCCCATTGGTGAATGAGTTGGTTGAGCAATCGATCTTGTTGCTGGCGGAAGTTCTCAATGTCTCCGCCGCGATTAATAATGGCAAACCAGACTAAACCGCGATCGCGGGTGGGTAAAACGCCTGCTAAAGCGCTGACATCCCACAGGGTTCCGGTTTTAATGGCAGTGGGGACGCTGACTTGGCGGTCTTCGGCGGTGCCTTTGTCGCGACCGATCACGGGAAAGACATCGGCTAGGGTTAAGTTGTGGGTGTTGATTTCTCGTTGAATGGCCATCAGCATGGCGACGGCGGCTCTCGGAGAAATCCGATTTTCAGCCCCTAAACCCGAACCATTGATAATCAGAATTTCGTCTAGGGGAACGCCAGCAGCTTGAGCAGCAGTGGTTCGCACGACTTCAGCGCCGCCAACTGCTTCGGCGATCGCTTCGGAGAGGGCGTTACTGCTGTAAGTGTTCATGTGGTGCAGTAGTTTGGTCAGAGGTAGCGATTGATGGCGCAGGAGGAGGGTTTGGTTGGGAACTGGGGTGACGGTGGTTTTCACGCCGCCGGCGATCGCCACCAGCGGGCGCGGGACAACCGGAGAAATCCGTTGATGGCGAGCCTCCATCGCTCCATCCCACTCAGTAGAATTAAAGCTTTGCTTCAGCCACTGACCGACCTGGCCGGGATCGCTCTCGTAGTTCATGCTGAAGTTGCCCACTAAAATTAAGTGACCCGTAACCCGGAGAATGCCCAGTTGGTGTAGGGCATTGCCAAGGGCGATCGCTTCTTCCCACACAAAATGCGGATCGTTTCCCCCAGTAATGATTAAATCTCCTTGCAGTTCCCCGTTGACAATGGGGCCGGTTGCGCCAATGACCGTTTCAAATTGATGGTCGGGTTCCCAGGTTTTTAGGGCCGCTAAGGTGGTTGCCACTTTAGTCAGGGAAGCCGCCGATAAGGGGGTTTTTCCTTGGTTATCGGCGAGTAAACTGGGGCCAGTTTGCAACCACACGCCCTGTTGTTCGCGATCCCATCCCCGCGAAGTCCACAGCTTGAGAAATTCATCGACCGTTTGTAAGGCAGTTGTATCGGGTTGGGTGGGTAATACAAAATGCGTATTTCTTTGCCAAACCAGCGTTGCTCTTGAGGTCTGATGCACGCGAGCCGTATCTAACCAAAGTGAAAGCAACCCTGAGCTAATAATATCTAGCACGCTAAATCTTGTCCGATGTCAATAAATGTCCTTCTGTGATGCAACCTCCCGGTTTCCAGAGCGATTGCTGTGGCTATTGTGCAATAAAAGGGGGAAAATTGATATTTTAAGCATGATGAATTCAGCCGATCCCAATCGAGTTTTGCGGGCGATCCCCTTGGTAGTGGGGGGTCTTGCAGGTACGCTGCTAATGGTTAACCGCTTGCTGACTCCAGAACTGACTAGCTCTCAGGCTCGTTCGGATGTGCTGGGCGTCATTATTAGTGCAGTTTTACTGTTAACGGGCTTGTTATGGCAGCGCGTTCAGCCCTTATCCCCAGAAACGGTTCAGTTGGTGGGGGAGGAGGGGTTTGAATTGTCTGCGGATCTGCCAGAGACGCTCAAAACTGAGTTGGCTTGGGCATCGAATTTATTGCTGACGAATACGGTAACGCGATCGCTCGTCGTTTACTATCAGGGGAAAGTATTGCTGCGGCGCGGGATTCTCGGCGCTAACCCGGAAGTCAAACCGGGGGCTATTCTCCAGCGGGTTCTCGATAAGCAGAAACCCGTGTATTTAGTGGCGCTGAAGCTGTATCCGGGAAAATTTGAGTTCGACTATTTACCCGAAAATACCCAAGGGGTCATTTGTCAACCGCTTGGCGATCGCGGTGTGATGATTTTGGGCGCAAACGCTCCCCGATCCTACACTCGCCAAGATGAAAATTGGATTGCCGGAATTGCCGATAAGCTAGCCCACACCCTCAGCCTTCTGGATAACAACTAAACAATCCGCTTAAAATGGTGAAGTTGTACCCCCTGCGGACTCAGCGATGAATATAACCATCCTCTACTGGGTTTTGGTATTAGTAATGCTTGTGGGAATTGTCGGTGCCGTCGTTCCGGGCATTCCTGGCTCCAGCTTAATTTTAGGCGCAATTTTAGTTTGGGGCTTTGTGCGAGGCTTCGATGCCATTGGCTGGGCTTTAGCCACCACCCTGGTTATTCTCTTACTCAGCGTTGGGGTTGACTTCCTGGCGATGAATTTGGGCGCTCAACGAGCAGGCGCGAGCAAATGGGGACAGTTTGGCGCAATCATTGGCCTAGTGTTAGGGTTTTTAGGCTTGTTACCCGCTTTTTTGGTCGCAGGTCCCCTAGTCGGGATTTTAGTCGGTCCAATTGTCGGCGCATTTATTGGCGAATTTCTCTACCGCCGCAATCTTCCCTTAGAAGAAAGAGCTAAAACCTCTTTTAAGGCCAGTGTGGGCATTCTAGTCGGTTCGCTGGTGGGCAATCTGATTCAAGGGCTACTCGCGATCGCGGCCGTTGTCGTTTTCATCGCAACAACTTGGTCAACCGTGGGATAAACTTTTTGAACTCAACGCCCTGAAATCCTGGATTTCCGTAAATTTAACCATGACTTGCCAGTAAAAACTGATATAACTGGATGAAGGTCTTGGTGTTAAGACCAATTCTATTGCTGTAAAACCTCTTCTTTGAATGTATTGCGTCCTCGAAAGCAGTGCGATACAGTTGACCCATCCAAATAGTTATAAAACTTCATAGGCTAGCTGAGATTTGATACGAAATCAGCAAGCAGGCTATTGGATATCCCTAAAATCTTTAAAGAAGCAGTGTGAGTCTTTCCAAATAATCAAATACCAGGCAAAATCGTAATGCCTGTCTCAAGCGAGTTGGACAAAAGACAGATTCTATTGTTGTGAGGATACAAAAAAGATGGCAACAATCAACGGCACCTTGGGTAATGACCCGATCAATGGAACCCCCCAAGCAGACCTGATTTATGGCCTAGCAGGGAACGATACCATCTTTGGACTCGAAGGCAACGATACCCTATTTGGGAATCAGGGAAATGACTCAATCTTCGGCAACCAAGGTAATGACTTCATCTTTGGTGGCAAAGATAACGACTTCATTTACGGCGGAAAAGACAACGACACCCTTTACGGCAACCGAGGCAACGATACCCTCTTCGGTAACGAGGGCAATGATGTCATCTACGGGGGTAAAGGCAACGATGTCACCTACGGTGGTAAAGGCAACGATCGCCTATTTGGGGATCTAGGAGATGATACCCTCTACGGCGACCTAGGTTCCGACACCATGACTGGTGGCGAAGGTCGCGACCTCTTCGTGGTTGGACGACGGACAACCGGAACTACAGGCTCCCCTTCATTAACCAACGCAGACTCCATCAGCGACTTCACCAGAGGCGAAGATCGTATCGGTCTACAGGGGTTAACCTTTAACCAACTTGAAATCGCAGCCGGAACGGGTCAATTTGTAGGCAGTGCCGTTATTCGCGATACGGGAACGGGCGACTACCTCGCCATCCTCCAAGGCGTCAACGCCGCACAACTCACCGCCGCAGACTTCCTAGCCCTTCCTGGCCCCACACCAACGCCAACTCCCACACCAACCCCTCCAACCCCAACCCCCCAACCCCCTGTTCGCCCACCCCTTACTCCAACGCCAACTCCCACACCAACCCCTCCAACCCCAACTCCCACACCAACCCCTCCAACGCCAACTCCCACACCAACCCCTCCAACCCCAACCCCGCCAGATTTACAACTGACTAAAGCTGCCACAATTACTAACGATACAGATAATAGTGGAACGCTAACCCCGGGAGATTTTATTCAATACGTCATTCAAGTTGAAAATGCTGGGGGTACTTTAGCAACAGAAGTTCAGGTTACTGATACATTGCCTTCACAATTAACTACTTTTACTCTAGCGGGTGATGGCGGCGGCACTTTAACAGGAAACAACTTCACTGCATCCCTTTCTCAGATTCTTCCTGGTGAATTTAGAGTATTCCGAATTAACGCCCAAGTTGCAGGTGGGGTAGGCGCTAATGTAGCCATAAATAACACAGCTTCAGTCACAGTTCCTACCGGAGATCCAACTCCACAAAATAATACTGCTACTGCCACCTTAACAACAGGAGCCGCTACGCAGCCAAGTGCTGATTTAATTTTAACTAAGAGAGTGGATAATCCGACACCAGCCGCTAACGCTAATGTCAACTACACTCTTACCGTTCGCAATGAAGGTCCAAATCAAGCTACTAATATTCGCGTTACTGATATCCTGACTAATGGGCTAACTTTTGTAAGCGCAAATCCCCCAGCAAACTATAACACCGCTACTAACACTTGGACTATTCCTAGCTTGGCAGCAGGTGCTTCAGTAGATTTAACTCTTGTTGCTACAGCCACAGCAGCAAGTGGAACCCGAATTACAAATACTGCTGAGGTAGTAAGCGATACAGTTGATCCGATCTTAGGGAACAATACAGCTTCAACTGATATATTGATCGGTGCCGCAGGTATTCTTCTACAAGGCACTGCAAATCCTGATGTATTACGAGGGGGTCCTGGTAATGATACGTTAGTTGGAGGTGGAGGGATTGACGAGTTAACTGGGGGAGCTGGTGCGGATGAATTCCGTTATTTATCTCCTAACGATAGTCTGGGGCTAGGAGATAGAATTCTAGATTTCAATCCAGCTCAAGATGATAGAATTCGGATTTTCTTTGGTACGGGAAACCCCACGCCTGGAAATATTCAAGTATCTCCAGTAACTGAATTTGGCCAATCAAACATAACAATAACAGGTGTGCCTGATTTTCGGATTCGGTTATTCAATTTGCCGAGTGGTGTAACTGCTGATAACATTCTGGCAAATATTACGACCCAGGCTCCTTAGAAAACTAAGAGGTCTTCTTGAATGGACGGGTTTCAAAGTCCGTCCATTCAAAAAACTGTGACTCTCTTTGTATATAAGAGTCGCTATTTCTCTTCATCTCTTAAATCGCAAGAAGGAAAATTACGATGGTTACAATCAATTTAAGACCAGAATTTGCTGATACTGTTCCTACTCCTGGCATCTTTGAACCCTTAACGGCTGGAGTAGACACAATCGTCGTTCCATCAGGAACACCCAGTGATGATATTATCAATGCATTTAACCCAACGCAAG
>JAAHGE010000203.1 GCA_010672635.1 Desertifilum sp. SIO1I2
TCTAGCGAGAGTCTACCAGACAGCGTTGCATCCACCATTGCCATAGAACCTGCTGAAGTCAGTCCATTTCCCCAACCTTTAATCGAAGTCTCAACGCTTCCGGCGGCTACTGGGAAAACAGAGACTCAGACAAATATTGAACAAGAAAAGGTAATTCCCATAGAAGAGGAATCTTCTGAGACATCCTTAGAAACAAACTCAACCGATATTCCCATTGAGGATAAACAAGGAGAGTGATTGAGGCATTTGGGAAGGTATCAAGCAAAGTGTTTGGGATGCAAGCTGGAATTGCAGTGATGTTTCTCGTGAGAACGCAAAACGAGAAAAGCCAAGCTGTATGAAATCACTTGCAGAGATTCAACAAATGATGTTTAAGTGTCACGTTTGCAATTCGGAAGAATTCCATCAAGCGTTAGTTAGTGAAATTTTCCAGATTGAGGGAAAGTTTTATCTAGTTGAACAGATTCCAGTAAGGGTTTGTTCTCGTTGCGGCGAAGAAGTCTTTAGCCGAGAAACAACGGAACGTATTCGCGTGATGCTGCATAGTGAATTAAAGCCGATTAAATCGATTTCTGTCGATGTGTTTGCTTACCCACCCGAATCTAAGGCTTCTTGAGGAGGAAGGCAAAATCTTTGACTTTACGATTGGCGATAGCGTTCTAGAAGTTGGGGAATGTGGTCATAACCATCGACGCCAATAATTGGGATAATTTTAGCTCGATTTTGCAGCAGGGTTTGTAGGAAAACTTCTGTGCCAATTTGTCCTTGCAGAATAGAGAGTAACCCCGCAGGTTGTCGCCATTCGGTTGCGCCAATTTGTTCGAGGAGGTACATTCCTAGGCTTCCGGTAAAAATGGCCTGTTCGCGATCGCCCAAATTATAGTAAGCTTCGGCTAGGTAAGCCAGATTCAAGCCTTGCAGATATAGATCGCCGGAAAACTGGGCGGTTTGCAAGCCCTGAGAGAGGTATTGGATCGCGGTTTGGGATTGGTCGGCGATGACGTAGGCAATGCCTAAGCTACTTAAACATAAGGCTTGGCTTTGTCGTTCTGCTAGTTGTTCCGATAAGCTTAAGCCTTGTTGCAGATAGCGGATGGCGGTGTCGTAAATTTCCGGTTCAATTTGGTCTTGCTGTCGCGCTTGGAAGACTTCGCTGTATCCTAAATTGGCTAAGGCGTTGGCTTCACCGAGTTTATCCCCTGTTTGGCGACTGAGAATTAAGGCGCGTTGGCTATAGTTAATGGCTTCTGAATAGTTTTTCTGAGCCACGCAAATGCGGCTCAGGTGATTGTAGTTGGCTACCTCGCACATGCGATCGCCAGCTTGCTGAGAAATTGCTAAGGCTTGTTGATGAAATGCGATCGCCTCTTGGTATGCGCCTTGGGCGCGACGCGAATAACCAATTAAAGTTAAAATGCGGGCTTTTTCCTGGGTTCCCTCGGCTTGACGTAGCGGTTCATCTAAATAGGAAAGGGTATCGCGCAGATAGCGTCCGGTAAACGAGGCAAAAATCCCGCCATACAAGGGGAAATACTCCCGCTGGGAAAAGGTGCGTAAAATTTGCAAAGCAATTTGAAAACAGCCATTGCCATAGACCTGCGTACTGCCCCTCTGGTTAAAGCCATTGGCGAGGAGCGACCAAATCACCGCAAACGTCAAAAATGTGGAAATCGACAGTTTAGCGCCCAATTTGGCAGCGTAGACGCGTTGATCGAAGAACTGTATTAGTCCCCGTTGCAGGCATTGTAAAATGACGGCTAACTCGATCCAACTAGTAACATCGAGATCCCTAGGTTTGGCGGCGAAGGCTGCGAGGGACTGTTCTAAGGCGAGGGTTTCAAACACTTGTTGGGGAAACGGACTTTGGACTAATTTTCCCCAGAGACTCCACGGGCCATTTTGTCCGGGTGTACCGCTAAACCCGATCGATCCGCGTTCGTACATCCAACTGACGAGATCCCCTTCTAAGCGTTGCCATGCTTGAATGCCTCGCATTATACCGCTAGCGACTTGCTGGAGTTGTTCGCTGAGGGTGGAGTCAAATTTGGGGAGTTGTTGGAGTGCTTTCGCCAGTTGTTGGAGTTGTTCGAGGGTGAGGGGATGGCTGCGGTTGGGGTCGATAATTTTGACGACGGCGAGCAGTCTTTCTTCTGGAGGCGCTGCTAGAATTTGTTGAGTGGCAGAGGCGATCGCAGCCGAGACGCGGTTCTCTTTTTGCCAGCGTTCCCACTCGCCTTGGATGGTTTTTAAGGCCCGTTGGCGACGAGTGGCGGTGGCTGCTTGCAAGCCATTATCAATTTGATGCTGAACTTCGCGCTGGCGTTCGTCTAAGCAGCTTTCAAAGATTTCGCCTGTCTCGCTTTCAATCTCATCGACGAGCATCTGATAGACTTGCTCTTTAGAACGAATCTGACCTTTCAGGGTGATTTCTACGATTCGATCGATTAAAGCGAAATAGCGATCGCGCACGTCATCCAACATAACAGCCCCCAAGTCACTGTCCCTATTTTACTCATCTTGTCTGCTCTCGTTGAGAGAAGCAACATACCTGGCTAATCTTCAAGGCTTTTCTGTAAGATGATTTCATCGGAGTATCGATCGCGATATTTAAAGGTTTTAGAAAGTCTTCCGACTTGTTGAAACTGCCATTTCTGATAAAGCTGAATAGCAGAGGTATTCTCAGCTTGAACAAACACTAGAAGATTTTCAATTTTTCGAGATTTAGCGGCGGCGATCGCAGCTTCTACAAGCCTCGATCCAATCCCTTTATTTCTCAATTGAGGGGTAATGTAAAGTCCGCAGAGGGTTGCATTACATTCCTGGCTACCTCCAGATTCTTCTAGTTGTATGGACACCATTCCTACGACTTTGCGATCGCATTGTGCTACAAGAATAATAGTTTGTGGTTGTAAGGGATTGCTGTCTGTACAAGTTTGCCAAAAACTATCGGGTTGACTTTCAGCAAGTTTTAAGCTTGAAGTCAAAAACTCTCCGGAATTTCTTAGCGATTCAATTTTGAGAAGTTTGTATTCTTGCCATCTTTCTTTGGGAAGCTTAAGGATTTCTATCTCCATAGTTTTTTTAGATTGAAATTAACAGCCTAAAGAGCATCTGCTCTTTAAGTTAAAACCAATACTGATCGAAACTGAGGAGATCGGATTTGAGAAAAATGGTAACGGAACTCAAGCTAGCGTGAAAGAAGTTCTGAACTTCTTTCAATATTTCAGATTAAACTACAATTGCAACCACTACCCCCGCAATAACCTAGCCGCCGCTTGGCGAATTTCCTCCATGCGGATCGTTCTGCCACCTTCCGAACCCGGACAACTGGTAGCAACGCGATCGCGATGACCGATAATTCTAGGTAACAGGCGCGTCCCAAAGGTATCCGTCGGCGTGGGAACTAAAGTCAGAGGATTATCAATGCTGCAACGATAGCACAACAGGGCGCAAAGCTGAACGGCAGATTGATACTGAGCCTCTGTAATGGTATTGCGGGTATAATCGCCATCAAAGGCAATTCCCAACCCATCATTAATCACATCATGGGCCCCGCGTCTTAACTCAGAACGACCCTCAAAAATCCGACCGCTCGGCATAATAATGTAGTGGTAGCCCACATCATCCCAACCATTACCATTAACATGATCGGCGTAAAGATCGCGCATCCGTTGACTTTCCTGGGCAACAGTCGCACTTGCGGCTAAGGTTGGACGCATAAAAGTATGGTGGAGGGTGAGGCGTCTGGGTTGCAAAGCTGCAATTCTGGCGGGAGTTGGCGAATTAATCCAAGTGCTGCGCGTCATCACAGAGACTTTAAACCGGGGAGGCTGTATATTCAGTGTCACCCTAGCACGGTCTTGTTCGGAACCCACCAGTTCCACCACGCGCTGACCCGGTTGATGGAAGAATACCAGAGTAGACCATTTTTGGAAACTGGTGCGGGGTCTAGCAATTTCGTATTTACCATCGACTAAAATAACTAATTCAGACCCATCGGGATAATCTTTCGCCTCTCCTGCAAGGGTAAAGCGTTCTTCCGCCATCATCATTGCTGGAATAGTCGTAAAACTCAGACGCGGCGAACTGGGGGGTTTAGGGTTGGTGGGCGTCACTAGGATTTTAAAGCCAATCTGTTCCCCACTTCCGGCAACTTCCATTGCGCGATCGCCCTGCTGCAAAAAGCGAAACGCAAACCGCCAGGTTCCATCCGGTTTCACCACAGAACCCGGAAACTGATAGCGGTTATCCACTGTTAAGACTAAGTTTTTGCCAATATGCTCGGTTGAGGCGATCCCTTCTATATAAAATGTTTCTTCAACAGCAACCTGCTGGGGCACTTGAGTCACTTTTAGCATAGAGTCCTGATGGTGTATTCCTCGAAGGGCTAACCCATCTTAAGCGTTCGCGCTTTCTAAGGAAATAAGACGTTACAGGATCTTAAGACAGGTAGTTCATTGGATCGACAGGTTCGCCGTTTTCGCGGACTTCAAAGTGGAGGTGAGGTCCTGTAGACAGCCCGGTAGAACCGACGGTGGCGATCGCTTCTCCCCCTTGCACCGTTTGCCCCTCTTGGACAAATAACTCGCTAGCATGGGCGTATAGGGTGGTAATCCCGTTCCCATGATCGAGAATGACTGAATTGCCATAACCGCCATACCAGCCCGCAAAAATCACAACCCCGGCTTGGGATGCAAAGATAATACTGCCATAGTCTGAGGCAAAATCGATCCCCCCGTGGAAGCGTTCATAACCGAGGATCGGGTGGGTTCGCCAGCCAAAACCGCTGGAGATCGGCCCATCATTGGGGATACCCATTCTCCCGGTTCCTAAAATACCGGGAAAACCAGAAGGACGGACGGCGAGGCGCTGTTGAATGAGGAAGGTAATGCCCTCGGAGTCGCGTTTTAACTGGGCTTGGGCGGCTTCTAGGGCGTTGCGATCGGAGGCGAGACGCCCCACTAATTCTTGTTGAATTTTGGCTTGGCTGTCAAAGTCGGATTTTTGGGCGAGGAGTTGTTGGCGTAGTAAAGAAATTTCGTTCTTTTTCTGTTCAATAGCCAGGGTTTGCTGGTTGAGGCGATCGGAGGACTGTTTTAATTGTTCCAAAACTTGGCGATCGCTCTTGTACAGCAGTCGCAGTTGATGGCGACGCGCCATTAATTCTGTCAGGTTCTCGCTATTTAAAAGTAACGCCCACCCATACCGCTGCGGCTGACGCTGGAGAAATCTTAACCGGGCGCTAACGGCTGCTGCGGTTTGTTGATAGACAAATTGGGCGTCTCCGAGTTGGGTTTGCTGTTGTTTGAGTTGTTGCGTCAGCTTTTGCAGTTCGGTTTCGCTTTGTTTGAGGCGATCTTCTGTCACCTGTTGGTTGCGCTGTAACCCTTCGAGGCGTTCTTTGGCGGCGTTTTCCAAATGCTGGAGGCGATCGCGTTCTTGACTAATACCCGAACGATGGCGATCGAGTTCCTGTTTAATTTGTTCTAAGTTTTCTGGAGGGGGAGATGCTGATACGGCGACTGCTGGCGCGGGGAAACTGAGTAATAGTCCCCAACTCCACAATAAGCTACAGAGCATTCCGACAAGCCGATAAACCGGTTGTTTTGGCAATTGAAAACTCATCCCCTCACACCCAATAGTGCCACAAGACCCAATGCGATAATGACGATCCCTGCTAACCGATTAATCCAGGTTAATCCGGTTAAAGTGAGCTTGTGCCGAAACCAGCTTACACTACTACTGAGCAGGAACCACCAAGTACCCGAACCCAGAAACACCCCGAAGACAAGAACCCCGGCGGATAAGTATCCCCCTGTGGCGCTAGCAAGACCCAATCCTGCGAAAATTGTCACAAATGAGAGGATAGTCAGTGGATTGGTTAACGTCAAGAACAAGATCGAAAAATAATGTTTGGCGAGGGTTTTGGGGGTTCTGGTTTCTGAGGTGAGTTTGAGGTTGGCTGGCGGAGAGGCGATCGCAGTTTTGACGCCTAAGTAACACAGAAATAAGCCTCCCCCCAGTCGCAACCCAACGCTATGCGTCATTAACAGGTTGGAAATGAAGGTTAAACCAAACCCGGCGATACAGCCATAAATAGCATCGGCGCTGGCTGCACCTAAACCGGAGACAAACCCGGCAAGTCTGCCGTTGGCAAGGGTGGCGCGAATGCATAAAATGCCAATGGGACCGACAGGTGCAGCAATGGAAAAGCCAATGATGAACCCTCGGAGTAAGTTACTAAACTCCATGAGAAAATCCTCTCTTATTTAGAGTGGGGGGATGGGGGGATGGGGAGATGGGGAGATGGGGAGTTGGGGGGATGGGCGAGTGTGGACTAATACGCACAAAAGAGCATATTAGTCAAGTCTAGAAGTCTGCAAAAACTGACCCAAAAATCGCGATTAGAATTGCTGTCGCAAACCCAAAGGCTGTCGGTTCGCCTGAATTGCTGTAGCGAGGGACAATTCAGACAAAAGTTTTAATTCGCGGCTGAAATCGGTGGGATGAGCCACAGGATCTACCTTTAGGTTCTGAGAAAATTAACGTAATCTACAAATAATACAAAACTGGAGATTCCGTCAAGATGGAGCGATTAATCTTGGGCGTGTTGCTGCTTGAGTTGTTCTAATAGTCCGCTTTGGCGGATCAGTTGCGGCCAGATTAAGGTAAAGTATCCCATCCAAACCGTTATGGGTAAAGCAACAAGCGCAGTTAACCAGATTTTCTGAAAAAAGACCCACGAAAGGGCGATCGCACCCGTTCCAGTCAGTACAATTGACCAAGGCTGGCACCACCACGGCTTATACTTCCAAGGACTATCGGGTTGAGAATTTTGAGTGGGTTGAGTCATGCCAGTCCAAACCAAGATTGCTTTAACCTAAGTTTAGCGCTACCCCAGAACCCTAGAGGAGACAACGCTCTGATGACCCAAACAGAAACCCTGCATACCCTCGCTGTTGACATTGGCGGCAGTGGCGTTAAAGTCATGGTGTTAGATGAAGCCGGAAATTCCCTAACCGAACGGAGTCGCTTAGATACACCCCAACCCCCAACCCCCGATGCAATTTTAGAGGCGATCGCCACCTTAGCGAGCCAGCAACCCCACTTCGATCGCGTCTCTGTGGGCTTTCCGGGAGTCGTCCGCCACGGCGTCACCTATACGGCTGTGAACTTGCATCCCGACTGGCGAGAATTTGACTTAGCCACCGCTATCAAACAGCGCTTAGATAAACCCGTGCGCGTCGCTAATGACGCCGATATTCAGGGTTTGGGAGCCATTTCTGGGGAAGGCGTCGAGTTAACCATCACCCTAGGAACGGGGTTTGGTTCTGCCTTATTCGTCGATGGTAAACTAGTCCCCAACCTAGAAGCCGGCCATCATCCCTTCCGCAAAGGTCAAACCTACGAAGAACAACTCGGACGCGCCGCGCTAGAATCCGTTGGGGTAAAACGCTGGAATAATCGTCTCAAAAAGGCGATCGCAGCCCTAGAACATCTCTTTAACTACGACTTCCTCTACATCGGCGGTGGCGAAGCCAAACGGATTAACTTTGACCTCCCGAACAATGTCAAAATTATCCCCAACATCAACGGCTTACTCGGCGGTATTGCTCTCTGGCGCGGCTAAGTGCTGAGTAGAAAGTGCTGAGTGCTGAGTGGGGGAAGGAGTGCAAAGTTCCGAGTTCCGAGTTCCGAGTGGAATAGAGTGCTGAGTGGAAAGTGCTGTTGCTTTAGCTTCTGCGTAGCAGTGTGCTGAGTAGGGAAGTGAGTGCTGAGTTGATAGTTATCAAGTTTTTCTATCTCTTCTTCCCCAACCCCCATCCCCCCATCCCCCCCTCTCCCCCCCCCCCCCTCCCCCCCACCCCCCCTCCCCCCCCCCCCTTTTTCCTCCACCCCCCCTACTTC
>JAAHGE010000204.1 GCA_010672635.1 Desertifilum sp. SIO1I2
ATTTATTTAAACTTATTGAGAAGTTTTAATGAAGACATGCAGTTTGGGGGAACGATAAGATTAAGAAAATATAAAAAAAAGTCAAAAGATCTAAAATAGTGTGGTGATTGGAGGAAATGAGGTGTTTATAAGATTAGCAGAGCAGCACCGTCAATTTGTTCAAGATTTGGTTATGAGTTTGCAGGCGCTTGCCATTGTTCTAGAGCGGCGGGGGTATCTAGCTTCGTGCTATACCTGCGGCGGTCAGATGAACAGTGCCTCCTTTATGGTGAGCCTGGGCGACAACCACTTGATTCGCTTTTTAGTCTCTGATTATGGCATCACCTGGACAGAGATGCGAGACGACCGAGAATTGATGAAGCTAGAAGGCGCAGAAGCCATCAGCCAATTGCAAGAGCTAGCTAATTTGGTTAAAACTCAGTCTACGATTGGTATCAGCCATTCCCAAGCTGCAATTCCCGCAGGGATTGCTTCGCGAGTCGCCAAAGCTGTATAGGGAAACGAAACGATGACGAATTGTCGCTCGTCTTCCTGCCCCAAACCTCATCAAGTTAATTTCAGGCCCCTGAGCAGAGATGAAAATCTCCACTTGATGGCTTAAACTTGAGAGGTTTACAGTTTTTTTATGCTAAGTTCATGAAATATTTAAAGTAAGCGATGGTACGCTGAAAGCGATCGCTCTTGTGTAACATTATTAACGCATGAGTTACTGTAGAAGTGTAGACTAACAGAAAAAGCAAGTAGCGCGTAGGCTTGAGCGTTCTTGCTGGTTGAACGTGAATAGAGCGCTCGGAAATCTGAAACCTTTTGCAGTTTCAGCCTCCCGCTCGATCTCAATATCTGCAATAGCCACAGCCATGATTCTGAGCTGATGTGTTATGGTTCATTCTCGACTTTTTGCGGCTTACCCCCCCGCCGCCCTTGATGCTTTTAAGAGTAAAGACATTGAGAGACGCTTAAGTTTATACCAAGTATTTCTCAAGCTTTACGAACACAACCCAAGTCTTTTAAATGAAATTCTCAGCTTAGAGAACTCCAGTTCGCAAGCTTGGACTGTCACCGTCCCTCAGTTTATTCAGGGGATGATTGGCGAACCCCAAACTTGCCTAATTGCCAATGTGGGAACCGGCAGCACCCAAATGCTTTGGCAACCTCAAAATATCTGGTCGATCGGGCGCGATCGCACCTGCGCGATCGCGATTAACGATCAGCGCATTTCCCGTCGCCATGCCGTCATTCAGTACCTCGCCGACTCCCAGCGCTTCTATTTAATCGATCTCAACAGCAGTAACGGTTCCTACGTTAACGGCGAACCCATCCGCCACCGCCATCCCCTGCAAGATGGCGATCGCATCCGGTTAGGAAGCCTTGCGTTCACCTTCTTCGTCTGCCAAGCCTGCCAACCCCTTGATGACATTTCGCCAGAAATTCTCAGCTTAATCGAAGAAGCTGCTAGCGTAGCTCCGGAAAAACCAGAAGCCCCCAACCCAGGCTCAATCTTGCCCCCTCCCGTCCACGATACCTCCAAATTCCTTCTCAATCAAAAATCAGGGAACGCCTAGGTTAGGTATTCCCTGATACTTTCAGACTCAAGAAGGGCGAATTGCCTACAGGTCTAAATCATCTTCTGAACCCGCATAGTCTTGCTCATCCTCAGCATCTACAGGCCCAACAGAATTGGCAGAGACGACAGCACCCATATCCAATTGCTGGCGGACTAGCCCCTCAATCTTCTGGACAAATTCGGGTTTGTCTTCCATATACTTCAGCGTATTTTCGCGTCCTTGCCCGATATTATCGCCTTCATAGCTATACCAAGCCCCTTTACGGGTAATGACGCCCGTTTCTTCGGCTAAATCGAGCAAGCAACCCGTCGTTGAAATGCCCTTACCGAAAATAATATCAAACTCAGCAATCCGGAAAGGCGGAGCCACCTTATTTTTCGCCACCTTCACCTTGGCGCGAATACCATACTCTTCGCTTCCCTTTTTCAGGGTTTGGGTGCGGCGAATATCTAAACGCACAGACGCATAAAACTTCAGCGCATTTCCCCCCGTTGTCGTTTCCGGGTTGCCATACACCACGCCAATCTTTTGGCGCAACTGGTTGAGGAAAATCACCGTACAGCCCGATTTACCGATATTTCCGGTAATTTTCCGCAGCGCTTGGCTCATTAACCGCGCTTGGGCCCCCATTGGCGCATCGCCCATATCGCCTTCAATTTCTGCACGCGGCGTCAAAGCCGCCACAGAGTCAATAACCACGATATCAACAGCGGCCGAACGAACCAATTGATCGACGACTTCTAGCGCCATTTCTCCCGTATCCGGTTGAGAAACAAGTAAATTTTCAATATCAACCCCTAACACTGCGGCATAGGTCGGATCGAGAGCGTGTTCGGCATCTACAAATGCTGCCACGCCGCCATTTTTTTGGACTTCCGAGATCGCGTGGAGCGCTAAAGTGGTTTTACCCGAACTTTCAGGGCCATAGATTTCAATCACGCGGCCTTTGGGCAGTCCACCCCCCAACGCTAAGTCTAGAGTCAGCGCCCCGCTAGGAATCGTTTCTACTTTCATGCGGGCGGCGTCGCCAAGGCGCATGATCGCCCCTTTGCCAAAGCTTTTCTCAATTTGATTAAAAACTAAGTTTAGGGCTTTCTGCTTTTCGGGATTATCAGGTAATTGTAATGCCATGCTTTGCCTCAATGAATTGGGGTTCTGTGTTCCTAGATAACCAATGATTGTCACGATCGCTTAGAGAGTTTTGATGCTAGACCTTGCCGATAACCAGATAATCTAGATTGCTTGCCGATTGACGCGCTTTTAGCTTTGTTGACTTAATCAACAACTCTCCACTAGCTCATCTTAGCACGGAGAAATTGTCTTCCGATCTCTAAAATTCGGGTTCATCTGTTAAGGTTTCTATCAGCACATCAACCTGCTGGCGGTGCTGGCTTAAAAACGCCTGACACTGCTGCAAGTAGCGGATCGCGTGGCTAAATCGATCGAAGACTTCCGCTAGTTCTAACTCGCCCGATTCAATCTGGGCGATGATCGCTTCAACTTGCGCCACTGTGGCTTCATAATTCCAATCAACATCCGCCTGGGGATCGGGAAAAATCGGATCGCTCATGTGTTCAGGATGTCTCTGTTCGATGAATTTGAAAGGCCCGTTACCTTGACTGTAACTTGACCTTGACCCAACTCAACCACTAATTCTTGTTCGAGTTGCAATTCGCTGCTACTGCGAACCAGGTTTCCTTGGGATTGTCGGACAATGGCGTAACCCCGTTGTAAAATCCGACGCGGATCGAGGGTGGCTAATTTTTGCTGGAGATGTTCGCAATGCTGCGTGGCGTTTTGCAGTTGTTGGTTGCTCAGTTGAATTAACTGATGGCGCTTCCAGGTAAGGGCGTTGATTTCTTGCTGAATTTGCCGATCGACTTGCAAGCGGCGCAGGCGGTAGCGAAGACTCCGCAGGCGATCGCGGTCTTGTTCGAGGCGATGTTGCATGGCGAAATGCAGCGATTCTTTGAGTTCTTGAAATTCTGCTTCGAGCATTGCCAGTTCGGGAACCGCTTGCACGGCGGCGGCGGTGGGTGTGGGGACGCAAACATCGGCCACCAAGTCGGCAAGGGTTTCGTCTCGCTGGTGTCCGATCCCGGCAATGACGGGGATGGGGCTGTCGGCGATCGCCCTCACCACCCGTTCGTCATTAAAACAGGCTAAATCCTCCGTTGCACCACCTCCGCGCGCCACAATTAACACCTGCGCCCGTCCATCCCGTTTGACTCGTTCAATGGCAGCCACAAGGCTTTCAGGGGCTTGGCTGCCCTGGACTAAAGCCGGGGAAAATAAGACTTTTAACCCAGGATAGCGGCGCTTGAGGGTTCGCTGAATATCGCCCCAGGCGGCAGCTTGGGGAGAGGTGATCGCAGCAACGACGGTGGGATGGGCGGGAAGGGGACGCTTGCGTTGCGGATCGAAGAGTCCTTCGGCGGCGAGGCGATCGCGAATTTGCCGATAGCGCAAGGCTTGCAATCCTTCTCCCCCCGGTAGCGCCTGGCTGACAATCAGTTGATATTGTCCGCGCGGTGGATAAACGCGAATGCTACCGAGGACAACTATCTGTTCTCCTGAAACGGGTTGTTTGAATAATTTATGAACGCTAGTGTTCCAAGCGACACAACTGAGGGCGGCTTTCCCTTCCGGGTCTTGTAAGGTAAAAAATAGTCCACTCGGATAGCGGCTGGCACTCGAAACTTCGCCCGTTACCCACACTTGTTGTAACGTTTCTTCTTGTTCGAGAAGGGTTTGAATAGATGCGGTTAATCCTGCTACTGATACTGCGGTTTCTGGAACCAACAGATTCGGTAAGTGGGATGTCATAGGTTGTTCCAGATAAAAAATTAGACATTCAAAACAAAAACGTGCCTGAGCTAGAAAGATCCAGGAAAGCCAATATCACCAAGGTAGCCTGATTAGGGGAAAACTACACAAAAACCCTGAGTTCCCTGACAAGGGCGATCGCACCTTGTTACCGGAATTCCCCCATCTGGTCTTGAAGTCTTGATTAGATCGGTTTGTTCAGTATTCACTAAACGTTTAAAACTTGGTAAAATGGGAGAAGATTGTTATGGTTCCCTCAACAACCCAGAGTGAAATACGCCCCAGAAGAGAAACACTTTGTTGAAGAAGTGGGTTTAATGTTTGAACGGGTGGGACTGCCCAAAATGGCAGGGCGCATCTTTGGCTGGCTCTTAATTGCTCAACCTCCCCATCAGTCCATGAGCGAGTTAACGGAATTCTTGCAAGCCTCTAAAGGCTCGATCAGTACCATGACTCGCCTGCTGATTCAACTGCGACTAATCGATCGAGTCAGCTTACCCGGAGAACGCCGCGACTACTTCTGTATTAAACCCGGCGCATGGTCTCAGATCAACCAAAGCCAAATCGAACGCATCCAAGCTTTTCGCCAGCTTGCAGATAAAGGCTTGCAACTTTTAGCCGATCGAGAACCCCGCGATCGCCTGCGTCTAGAAGAAATGCGAGACATCCACGCCTTTTGGGAAAGAGAACTCCCCTTACTGCACCAGCGCTGGGAAACAGAACGCACCAAAAGCTAGCCCTGTTCCAGTTGAAAAAACGTTCTACTCACCTAGCGCAAACCTAGCGAGATCGCCTACCTTAAAAATATATTACCGAACTTAACAATTTGTTCTCCTCTCCCCCAAGCGGATGCCTCCAATGTAGGAATCTAAGCCATTTAAAAACTTCCCAAACTCAATCATTACCCCTTCTCACTGAACTCAACTCTCATCATTGCCATGCTCGCTGCTGGAGACTTCCCTCATGCAATTACCCCTTGTGAATCCAAAATTTATTAAAAAAACACCTTGGCTTGTGGGATTAGTCGCCGCTGCGATCGTTGGCGGCACGGGAGTTGCCGTTATTGCAACGCGAGCCAATGCTCCTAGAATCAACATTGTAGAAGAACTGACCGTTCCCGTTAGATCGCAGGATCTCACCATCCGCATCTCCGCCAACGGTACGGTTCAACCCGCCAAGCGCGTCAACCTCAGCCCCAAACTGTCTGGACGACTAGCAGAAGTTTACGTCGAACAGGGTCAAAAAGTGCAGCGCGGCGACATCATTGCCCGCATGGAAAGTGCCGAAATTGAAGCGCAACTCTCCCAAGCCAAAGCCCGACTCGCCAGCGCCCAAGCCAACCTTGATAAAGTGAGAACAGGCAGCCGCCCAGAAGACATCGCCGAAGCCAGAGCGCGAGTCAACCAAGCCCAAGCTAGTTTAGCCCAACTGCGGGCCGGAAGCCGTAGCGAAGAGGTTGCCGAAGCCAGAGCCGCCCTTACCAGAGCCGAAGCCCAAGTCACCGAAGCGCGATCGCGCCTAGAACTCGCCTCCGAACGGGTACGCCGCAACCAATATCTAGTCTCTGAAGGAGCCATTACCCGCGACGATCTCGATGCTAGACTCGACGAAGAACGCCGCGCCAGAGCCAGCCTAGACCAGCAGCAAGCCCTCGTCAGCGAAGCCAGACAGCGCCTAGAGCGAATTGCTAGCGGCTCGCGCCCCGAAGAAATTGCCAAAGCTGAAGCCGCCGTCGCCGAAGCCCAAAGCCGTCTTGATGCTTTAGCGAACGGTTCGAGAAGCGAAGACATTGCTAGAGCCGAAGCCGAAGTTCAAGAAGCCCAAGCCAACGTTCGCTACCACGAAGTTCAACTCGAAGATACGAAAGTTCGCGCCCCCTTTGATGGGTTAGTCGTCCAAAAATACGCCGACGCCGGGTCTTTTGTAACGCCTGCAACTTCGGCAAGCGATGCCTCTTCGGCAACCTCAACCTCGGTTGTGGCGATCGCAGAAGGCTTAGAAGTCTTAGCCAAAGTCCCTGAAGCCGATATCAGTCAAATCCGTTCCGGTCAAACTGTGGAAATTGTGGCGGATGCCTTCCCCAACGAAGTTTTTCAAGGAAATGTTCGTTTAGTGGCCCCAGAGGCGATTAGAGAGCGCGATGTGACCCTATTCCAAGTCCGGGTGGTCATTGAAACGGGCTTAGACCAACTCCAATCCGGGATGAATGTGGATCTGAAATTCTTGGGCGAACAACTTGATGATGCTTTAGTAGTTCCCACTGTCGCCATTGTCACGAACCGAGGACAAACAGGTGTCCTAATTCCCGATACTAACAATCAGCCTCAGTTTAAACCCGTCGCTGTAGGTTCCACCATTGGCAACCAAATCCAAATTTTAGAGGGTTTGGAAAATGGCGATCGCGTCTTCGTCGAACTCCCCCCAGGGCAGCGGTTAGAGAATATTATCCGTAACGAGATGCAGTAGAAGAGGGTGGGGGGATGGGGGGATGGGGAGGTGGGGGGAAAGAGTGCTGTTGCGTTAGCTTCTGTGTAGCGGTGCGCTGAGTTAATAGTTATCAAGCTTTCTTCTCTGTTCTTCCCCAACTCCCTTCTTCCCCACTCAGCACTTTACACTCAGCACTCACTTCCCCCATCCTCTTCCCTACTCAGCACTCCTTTCCCCACTCGGAACTCGGAACTCGGAACTCGGAACTCGGAACTCGGAACTCACTCAGCACTAAAGAAAGATGGATATTATCGAAAGCGTCAAAATGGCAGGGACAACGCTCTTAGCGAATAAGATGCGGAGTACCTTAACCATGTTAGGGATTATTATTGGTAACGCCTCCGTTATCGCGATGATTGGTATTGGTGAAGGGGCGCAGAAATTTGTAGGAGATCAAGTTAACTCCCTAGGGACAAACGTTCTATTCATTGTTCCAGGAAGCCCTGAAGCCCAGAGCCGGCCGGTTTATCCTCCCCAAACATTAGTATTGGAAGATGCGGAAGCGATCGCCGAACAAGTCCCAACCGTGCAAGCTGTCGCCCCAATGCTCAATGCTAGCGAACTGATGACCTATCGTAGCCGAAACGTCTCAGCTTCCATTGTGGGTACAAATCCCGATATCTTAACGGTACGGAATTTAGACGTTGCCAGAGGACGTTTTATTAGCGAATTGGACTTAAGACGGAACGAACAAGTTGTCGCTTTAGGTTCGGAACTCGCAGAACAACTGTTTGGCAATCAAAACCCCGTTGGACAGTCTGTGAGGATGAAAAATGTTAGCCTGCAAGTGATTGGGGTAATGCAACCGAAAGGTTCGACCTTTGGGGACAATATGGATATGAATGCCTATGTCCCTTTAACCACAATGGCAAACCGCATTACCGGGCGAACTTCCCCCTATGGGATGCAGGTGACATTTATCATCCTCACAGACTGTCCAACGGGGTTTTGATTGCCAAACAGTTGTTCTGCGAGTTCCGAACCTAAAGCGACAACTTGTTCGTTCCGTCTTAAGTCCAATTCGCT